>DATHTO010000131.1:0-17236 GCA_035463115.1 Actinomycetota bacterium
ATCGGTCGTCTCCTCGTCGTCGGTGGTCATGAGCGGCGTGAGCAGCTCCTCGAGCGGAGCGATCCCGAGGTCGTACATCTCGAGCGGCTTGCCCATCCACGTCGCGATGTCGCGCGCCTTCGCCTCGCGCTCGCCGTCGGGGTGCTGGCGCACGAAGAGGATCCGCTCGATGTGCTCGAAGTACGTGTCCTTGAGCCACGGGAACCGGTCGAGCCCGAGGCCCTTGATGACCGCTCGGTCCCAGTTCTGCACGAGCCAGTCGGTGAGGAAGTACAGCCCGATCTCGTCCTCGGCGCGCGCGAAGAGCTCCCCGGAGTACCACTGGAAGCAGTGGACGCCGGCGGGGCGCACCGCGGGGTAGCGCGCGAGCACCTCGTCGAGGCGGCCGCCGGTTCCGCAGTCGCCGTAGACCACGACGACCCGGTCATAGTCGGGCAGGAGCGTCTGGATCTTCGCCTCCACCGCCGGCGCGATCTCGAGCGGCGTCATGTGGAGGTCGGAGGAGATCCCGTGGACGTCGGCGGACCATCCGTGCTTCTCGACGAGGAACGCCGTGTCGCGCGCGACGGCTCCGCAGGCGATCAACGCGGTGCGGGCGCCGGAACGGGTCATCCCGTGGCCTCCGCGTGGTTCCCGCTCGGGGTCTCGATCAGCAGCCCGTCGAGCGGCGGGAACGCGAGGTTCGCGATGAACCGGTCGTTGAAGTCGGCGGCGCCCGAGAGTTCGACGTACTCGATGTGGTCCGGCAGCTCGAACGCGACCTCCCGCTCCCGGAACGACATCAGCGCCATCTTCGCGCCTTCGCTGGCCGTGTTGCCGACGGCCTTGATCCGCTCGACCGGCACCGGCGGAACCAGCCCGAGGACCCGCGCGCTCTGCGGGTTGATGTACGTCCCGAACGAGCCCGCGAGCAGCACCTCGTCGAGGTCGGCGGCGGTCACGCCGAGATGGTCCATCACGACGGCGATCCCGGTCGAGATGGCGCCCTTCGCCGACTGGAGCTCGCGGATGTCGAGCTGGGTGAGCAGGACGTCGTCGGTCAGCGCGAACGCGCGGATGTCCTCGCGTTCCACCAGGCGGTCGGCGAGCGGATGCCCCTCGGCCGCGGCGTCGTGGCGGCTCCGCAGCGTGCCACGTTCGTCAAGCAGATCGACCAACCGCAGCTGGGCGACGACGTCGATCAGCCCGGACCCGCAGAGGCCTCTCGGCTCGAGGTCATCGCCGCCGATGATCTGGAGCTCGACGGTTGCGTCCGTGAGGACGACGCCTTCGATCGCGCCGTCGGTCGCACGCATGCCGTGCAGGATCTGACCGCCCTCGAAAGCGGGGCCGGCCGGCGCGGCGGTGGCGGCGCTCCGTTCGGCGTTGCCGCAGACGATCTCGCCGTTCGTTCCGACGTCGACGAGCAGTCGTCGCTCGGCGTCACGTGCGAGTCCGGTCGCGAGGACGTCGGAGACGATGTCGGCGCCGACGTACGCGCCGATCGAGGGGAACAGCGCGACGCGCCCGTCGGGGTGCATCCTGAGGCCGAGGTCGCTCGCGCGCAGGTCCTGCGGGTCGACGAAGGTCGCGACGAACGGCGACACCGCGATCGAACGCGGATGCACGCCCAGCAGCAGATGCAGCATCGTCGCGTTGCCGACGACCACGAGCTCGACGATCTCGCGCTCGTCGACGCCGGCCTCGTTGCGGACCTGCTCGAGGAGCCCGTTCACCGTCGCGACGATCGCGTCGCGGAGCTGCTCGAGGCCCTCGTCGGCCTGCATCGCGTGTCCCATGCGGGCGATCACGTCGGCGCCGAAGGGCGCCTGGCCGTTGATCGTGCTCGCGACCGCGGCGGCGGCGCCGGTCGTGAGGTCCAGCAGCGTCGCGACCACGGTGGTGGTTCCGACGTCGAGCGAGACACCGAACATGCGCGCGGTGGTGTCGCCTTCCTCGACGTCGACCAGGTGGTCGCCGACGACGGTCGCGGTGACGTGCGACGGCTCGAACGCGAACGCCTCCGCGAGCCTCGGGAGCAGCGACGGCTCGTGCGTGACCTCGAGCCCGTCGTCGGCGAGGAGGTCCTTCACGCGCTGGAGGTGGCTCCGCGGGTCCTCGAGCGACGGCGCCGGAACCTCCAGCAGGTGCTTCTGCACGTTCGGCTCGAGCAGCACGAACCGCCCGACGCCCATCGTCGCCGCCCTCGGGGTCCGCAAGAGGCGCGGGACCTCCACCGTCATGTCGTCGCGGATCACGCACTGGCACGACAACCGCCAGCCCTCGTCGAGGTCGGCGTTCAGGTGCCGGTAGTCGGCGAGCGTGCGTTCGGCCTGGCCCTCGACGACGCGCACGCCGCACTTGCCGCAGGTGCCGCGGCCGCCGCACGTCGAGTCGATCGGCAGGCCGGCCCAGTGCGCGGCGTTGAACACCGTCGTCCCCTCGGGCACCGTGGCGACCGTGCCGCTCGGCAGGTACGTGACCTGGAGCTTGCGCACGGCGGCGTTCAGCTCCCTCCGGCGGCGGCGGCCTGCTGGGCGCGGTGATCCGCGATCCACGCCGCCCCGTACGCGTCGCGTCCGAGCAGCAGATCGGCGGCCAGGACGGCCTTGCGGACCTCCGGATGCAGCGGGTTCGTGATCGCGGTGTTCATGCCGGCGTGGATCGCCATCGTCAGGAACGACGCGTCGATCGAGCGGCGTTCCGGCATCCCGAACGAGATGTTCGAGGCGCCGCACGAGACGTTGACGCCGAGCTCGTGTCGGATCAGGCGCACCGTCTCGAACATCGCGGTCGCCGCGTCGGGCGCGGCGCCGATCGGCATCGTGAGCGGATCGATGATCACGTCGTCGCGGGCGATCCCGTGATCGGCCGCGGCTCCGACGACCTTCCGGGCGGCGGCCAGCCGGGTGGAGGGATCCATCGAGATGCCCTCTTCGTCGTTCGCCATGCCGATCACGGCGGCGCCGAGCTTCTTCACGAGGGGCAGCAGCCGCTCGAGCGAATGCGCCTCGGCGGTCACGGAGTTGATCAGGACCTTCCCCTGCGCGAGCGGAACGGCGGCCTCGAGCGCCTCGGGGGTCGACGAGTCGATGCACAGCGGCACGTCGACCACCTCGTGCACCGCCTTGACCACCGCCGACAGCATCGCCGGCTCGTCGAAGCCCGGGACGCCCGCGTTCAGGTCGAGCACGCGCGCGCCGGCCTCGACCTGCGCGACCGCGTCAGCCTGCACGGTCGTCATGTCGCCGGCGACGATCTCCTCGGTCAGCTTCGCCCGGCCGGTGGGGTTGATGCGCTCGCCGACGATGGCGAACGGGTGCTCGTCGCCGATCAGGACCTCGCCGCCGGGTCCTTCGAGGCGGGTCACGGCGACGCTCATCGCACGACCGTCACTGCGCCGCTCCCGTCAGCTTCTTCGCGATCTCGACGGCTTCCGGCGCGTTGTTCGCGTAGCCGTCGGCGCCGATCTTGTCGGCCCACTCCGGCGTCACGGGAGCGCCGCCGACCATCACCTTCACCTTGTCGCGCAGCCCGGCGGACTCGAGCTTCTTGATCACGGTCTCCTGATAGGGGACCGTCGTCGTGAGGAGCGCCGACAGGCCGACGATCTGCGGCGCGTGCTCGGTGATCACCTCGACGATGCGATCGGCGTTCACGTCCTTGCCGAGGTCCATCACGTCGAAGCCGCTCGTGCGGAGCATCGCGCCGACCATGTTCTTCCCGAGGTCGTGCAGGTCGCCCTTCACCGTCGCGAGGACGACGAGCGCGTTCGCCTCGGCGTCGGGGTCGCGGTTCGCGAGCAGGACCGGTTCGACGATCGCGTTGCACTGCTTGAAGACCTCGGCAGACGCGACGACCTCGGGCAGGAATACCTCGCCGCGCTTCCACATCTCGCCGAGGTCGAACATCGCGACCGCCATGCCCTCCTCGAGCACGGTCGTGGGATCGACGCCGCCGTCGATCAGGCGGTTCGTGGCCGCGACCGCGAGGTCGCGGTCGGCGGCGATCAGCGCGCGCTTCAGGGTCTCGAGGTCTTCGTTCACGGCCCGATCCTCCGGCGAGTTGGTGACCTGTGGTCAGCGCGCGCTGGTTCACGCGTGCGTCCGATGATAGGGAGGCCAGGTGGATGGCGGAACGGCCGGACGACGTCCGGCGGTGACCTCAGGTCACAGAGCGCGGCGCTGGTGCGTCGAGGCGCCGTCGAGGACGGTGCGCGGCCGCCCGCCGGCGCCGCTCCGGGCCGGCTCCGTCGCGTCGTCGCCCACGAGCTCGTCCAGCTCCCGGCTCCACGGGTCGGGACCCTCCTCGAAGCGGTCGCCCAGCTCGGGCTGCCCGGTCTCGACGTGGAGCAGCGTGCCGCCGCGCAGCCGCCGGATCAGGTCCCGCGCCACCCAGAGCGTCACGAGGATCGCGACGGGATGCCCGAACGGGAGGCTGATCGTCTGGAGCGATTCGGGCAGGCGCGTGGACTCCGTCACCGCCTGCGTGACGAAGAAGAAGACCGACAGCACGACCAGCGCTCGGCGAGGCACCTTCGGAAGCACCCACGCGAGCGGCATGATCCAGACGAGGTACCAGCTGAAGAGCACCGGCGACGGCAGGATCAGCACGAGCATCCCCCACGCCCATGCCGCGGCGAGCGCGCGGGGCGTGCGGGCTTCGGGTCGGCGCCACACCTCGCGTCCGATGAAGAACAGGCCGACGGCGGAGATGCCGAACACCAGCAAGCGCGCGACCACCGCGCCGGCGTCAGCTCCGCCGTCGCCCGCGATGAGACCGCCGACGCCGTCGAACACCTGGACCACCAGCTGACCCGGCGCCATCCACGACGAGTTGTCGGCCACGTCGAAGAGCCCGAGCAGCGGATTCGTCGTCTGCAGGAAGGGAGCGGCGAGCGCGAGCCAGACGAGGCCGGCGGCGCCGGCGGGCAGCAGCACCCGGCGGATCCGCCGGCCGGACGGTGCGGCCGCCGCGATCGCGACGAGCAGGAGTAACAGCGGGATCGCGGCCGTCGCCTTCACCGAGATCGCGAGTCCGAGCGCGACGGCCGCCGCGAGCCTGCGGTGCGCGAACAGCGCCGCGCCCGCGATCGCGACGAACATCGCGACCAACATGTCGTTGTGGCCGCCGCCCACGACGTGGAAGACGACGATCGGGTTCACGCCGACGATCGCGACGGCGAAGGCGGTGCGGTGCGGCATCGCTCGGTCGACGGTCCGTGCGACGACCCAGGTCGTGACGAGGCTGGCGACGGCGGCGACGACCTGGAACCCCGTGATCAGGCTCGGGATGCTCTTCAGCATGTCGGTCAGCGCCACGGAGACCCACGTGAACAGCGGGCCGTACACCGACGGCGTGCTGCGCCATCCCGGCCACGTGAGGATGAACAACGGGATCTGGTCGTAGTCGCGCGGCACGTCGACCCACGGGTTGCCGCCGTAGTCGTTCACGATCTTGCCGATGTACGCGTAGCTGTAGGCGTCGCGAGAGAACAGCAACGGAAGCATCAGGACGACGAGGTGGAAGGCGATCGTCAGCAGCGCCACGTGTCGGACCGTGAGGCGCGCGTGCCACGCCTCACGCAGCAGGAACAGGAACGCGATCCCGCCGGCCGTCGTTGCGGCGATCGCGAGCAGGAACAGCGCCGTGAGCCCGAGGTTCCCGAGCCCGAGGAGATCGGACACCACACGGAACGGCCCCCCCGGCTCGAACCCGCGAGGCAGCACCGAGTGGAACGGCGAGCGTGGGGTCGCGGCGACCACGGCGACGAACAGCGTCGTGATGGCCGACGCCCACACCGCGCGCTTCGTCGTAGGCGCCAGCGGCAGGGGCCGCGCCGTGGCTGTCCGCATCTCCGGGGGAATGTACCCCAGCGCTCGATCCCGGGGGAACGGCGAGCGACCGCGTCGACGTGGTGTCACCGGAACGCCATACCCCTCCTGACCGGCTCGAACGCTCGCAGGGTCGACGCCGCCGTCGGCTAGCCTGAACGGCCGTGGGGTTCATCGAGCTCGCCGACGTGTCGTACGCGCTTCCGGGTGGCTGGACGCTCTTCGAAGGGGTGTCGTTCCGCGTGCCGGACGGCGAGCACGCGGCGCTCGTCGGGGCGAACGGCATCGGCAAGACGACCCTCCTGAAGCTGATCGCCGGCGAGGAGGAACCGACCGTGGGCTCGGTGCACGTCGACGGACGCGCCGGGTTGATGCGGCAGTTCATCGGCTCGGACGCACGACCCACGACGGTCCGGGACTTCCTGCTCGCGTACAGCGAGCGTCCCGTGCGCGAGGCCGCGGCTCGGCTGCGCGCGTGCGAGCAGCGGCTCGCCTCCGGCGAGACGGGCGAACGGGCGCAGCTCGCCTACGCCGACGCGCTCCACGGCTGGGAAACGGCCGGCGGCTACGACGCCGAGGTGCTCTGGGACGCCTGCGCCCACCGCGCGTTCGGCGGCGGCTATCCCGAGAGCGCCGATCGGCCGATCGAGACGCTGTCGGGCGGCGAGCGCAAGCGTCTCGCGATCGAGGTCATCGTCGCGTCGCCGTTCGACGTGCTGCTCCTCGACGAGCCGGACAACACGCTGGACATCGACGGCAAGGGATGGCTCGAGGACACGATCCGAGCGGAACGACGCACCGTGCTCTTCGTCTCGCACGACCGCACGGTCCTCGACCGAGCCGCCACCCGGATCGTGACGCTCGAGGGGCGCGCCACGTGGACCCACGCCGGGCCGTTCTCGACGTACCACGCGGCCCGCGACGCCCGGATCGACCGTCTGGAGGAGCAGCACCGCCGGTACGACGAGGAACGCAAGCGGCTCGCCGACATGGTGAAGGAGATGAAGCGGAAGGCGTCGTACAACGACGGCTGGGCATCGCGCGCCCGCGCCGCGGAACACCGCTACGAGCGCTTCGTCGCGGATCGGCAGCCGCCCGAGAAGGCCGACGTCCAAGACGTCCGCATGCGCATCGGCGGTGGACGCACCGGCAAGGTCGCGTTCCGGGCCCGTGGGCTGTCCATCCCCGGGCTGATCGACCCCTTCGACACCGAGATCCGGTTCGGCGAGCGGATCGGCGTGATCGGTCCGAACGGCACCGGCAAGTCGCACTTCCTGCGCCTCCTCGCCGGCGAGCCGATCGCCCACGGAGGAGAGTGGATGCTCGGCGCCCGCGTGCAGCCCGCGCTGTTCGCCCAGCTCCACGAGCGGCCCGACGTCGGCGACCGACCGATCGTCGACGTCGTCCTGAAGAAGGGGCTCGACCGGACGAAGGCGATGTCGGGCCTCCGCCGCTACGAGCTCGACCACGTCGCCGGCAACCCGTTCTCGCTGCTGTCGGGCGGGCAGCAGGCGCGGTTCCAGATCCTGCTGATGGAGATCGACTCGCCGACGATGCTGCTCCTCGACGAGCCGACGGACAACCTCGACGTCGCGTCGGCCGACGCCCTCGAGGAGGCGATGGCGCGCTACGAGGGGACCGTGATCGCCGTCACGCACGACCGCTGGTTCATGCGGTTGATGGACCGGTTCCTCTCGTTCGACGACGACGGCACGGTGCGCGAGCTGCTCGCGTCTCCCTACGACGTCGCGGTGCGCTGACGCGCTACGGCGCCGGAAGGGTGTCGGCCGGCACGGGGAGGGCGTCGTCGGCCGCGGCGCCGTCCTTCGTGCGTCGCCGGGGCGTCATCGCCCGACCGACGAGCGCGATCGGAACGGTGAGCACGAGGGCCAGCGCCGTCACGAGGCCGACCACGATCAGGAGCACGGTGGTCGGGCTCGCGCTGTCCGGCGCGGAACCGATCCACTTCACGAGCGCGTAGACGGTCAGCGCCGTCCACATCAGCACGACGAGCACGGCCGCGAACATCGTGAGGACCGTGGTGACGACGCCCGCGACGGCGATCGCGATCCCGGTGTGCTCACGCATCACGCGAGTCTAGCCGCGCCTCAGTACGTGATGACGCGGTCGTGTTCCAGCACGAGCTCGACCAGGCGGTTCGGTGTCGCCATCTCGACCGGGATCGGCGTCGTGTCGGTCCCCACCGCGCGCGCCTTGCTCGACATCCCGGAGGCGTACACCGTCGCGCCGCCGGCAGCGAGCGCGTCGACGTGCTCGCGCAGCGCGCCGGTGCCGATCCCGTGCAGGGCGTCGACCGTCGGCGCGCGCAACAGCTGCACCGCATCGCCGGCGAGGAACAGCGACACCTCGTGGCCGTCATCCATCGCGCTCCGCGCCACGAGGAACGCGAGCGCTGCACGCGTCGGCGCCTCGGGTCCGAACGTCAGATGCACCAAGATCTTCGACACCTTCGCACCCCCTGTGCACCTCCTGAGCCGGGTCGACCGCGGGAGCCTAGCCGGTCCGCGCGCTCGGGACGCCCGCCCGCCACGGGACCGGTCCCCCTGGGAACATCTGCGCGTGGCGGTCGCGAAGCCTTCCCCCGTCGGTGCGTCGTCTGCCGTGGGCATGCTCGCCGTGACGGTCGCCGCCCTCGCGTGGAGCACGGCGCCGGTCGTCGTGAAGTCGAGCGAGCTCACCGGGCTGCGGTTCGCGATGTACCGCCTGTGGATCGGCGTCGCCGTCTACCTGGTCGCGCTGCTCGTGACGCGCCGGCGCCTCAGCTGGCGGACGTTCCGCGCGTGCGCTCCGGGCGGGTTGATCTTCGGCGTCGACATCTCGCTCGCGTTCGCGGCCTTCAAGCTGACGAGCGTCGCCGACGCCACCGTGATCGGCGCCCTGTCGCCGGTCGTGATCGCGCTCGTGTCGGCGCGGCTGCTCCATGAGCGGATCGGCTTGACCGAGCGCGGCCTCGCCGCCGTCTCGTTCGTCGGCGTCGGCATCGTCGCGATCGGCTCCTCGGGATCGCCGTCGTGGAGCTTGCTCGGCGACCTCGCCGCCGTCGCCAGCATCGCGACCTGGACGACGTACTGGTTCTTCTCGCGACGGGCGCGGCAGCATGCACCGGCGATCGAATACATGGCGTCGGTGATGATCGCCGCGGCGCTCCTCGTCACGCCCGTCGCGCTCCTGTTCGGCCGTGGACCGCTCACGCCCCGCGCGGACGACTGGGCAGCGGTCGTCGTGACGGCGCTGGTTCCCGGCTTCATCGGTCACACCCTGGTCGCGTGGTCCCACTCCCACGTCGAGTCGTGGCGGTCCGCCCTGATCACGCAATGCCATCCCGTGTTCGCCTCGGTGTGGGCGGCGGCGTTCCTCGGTGAGCGATTGACGCCGGTCGTCGTCCTCGGCATCGCGGTGGTGCTCGCGGCGACCGGCGTGGTCATCGTGCGCGCGGCGCGTCGCCCCGACGTCGTCGACGACCTCGAGGAAGCGGCCGAGCCCGCGGCGTGACGCCTTCCGGGAGGACGGAGCGGTTCACGCGCCGGGGCGGCCACCCGGAAGATCCGGCCTCGGAGGCACGGACCCCGGAGGGGGCGGCGCGGGCGATCGGCCTGTTGCGCGTCGGGGCTCGTCGCCCCGCCGGAGGGCGCTCACGATCATCGCGACGCCGACGCCGACGAGCGGCAGCCCGAGCAGGAACATCACCGCGATCGCGGTTGCGAGCGCCGGGATGCGGGCGGTCACCGTTCCGGTCGCGGTGACGCCGGCCGTTCCGTCGGCGTTCATCACGACGACGCTCCAATCACCGTCGTCGAGATCCCACGTGAGCTCGCCGTCGCCCTTCCGAGAGGCTGACCAGAACGCCTCGTCGGTCGGCGGCGTGGGTCGCTCGGAGCCATCCACGCGGCGAAGCTCGAGATCGCTCCCCGGGTACGACAGGCGCGTCGCCTCGGCGTAGGGGACGTCGTCGAGGTACCGAGCGACGTCGGCCGCCGAGCCGACGCCGACGAACACGTCGTCGCCTTCGCCGTCGACCGCGATCGTCACCGAGCCGCTGCCGAGGTCGCGCGAGGCGAGATCCTCGTCGACGAACGACGCCGACAGGACGATCGCGTGCGTGTCCGTGGACACCGACGTCGGCGGCGTCGTGAACGTGCCGTCGAACCCCACGAAGGCGAGCACGACGAGACCGCTGAGGGCGAACATCGTGCCGACGATCGCCACCGGGATGCCGATCGCCAGCTTCACGCCCCGTCGCATCCCACCTCCCGTCCGTCGTTGACCCGTCGGCCGCCGCAGGGTACGACCCGTCCGTGACCACCGTCGACGAGCTCGCGGCGCGCACGCCGCGGTCGCGCGATCGCGTCGTCGACCTCCTGCGGGCCGCGAGCATCTGCGTGGTCGTCGTGGGCCATTGGACGGTCGGCTTCGTGATCTGGGACGGGGGCGTGATCCGAACCGTGAACGCCGTCGGCATGTCGTCGTACCTCTGGCTCGCGACGTGGGTGTTCCAGGTGATGCCGATCTTCTTCTTCGTCGGCGGGTTCTCGAACATGGTCGCGCTCGATGCCTTCCGTCGTCGAGGTGGGTCGACGGGTGCGTTCATCCGCAGCCGCCTGGAACGCCTGCTTCGACCGTCGCTGCTGTTCCTCGGGGTCTGGGCGGCGGTGCAGCTCGCTCTCCACCTGTTCGACGTCGGAACGCCCACCGGACCTCACCTGTGGGGCGACGTGACGCTGCTCCGAGGGATGAAGCCACCGGGGGCGACGCTCCCGTTCGGACCGCTGTGGTTCCTCGGCGTGTACCTCGTCGTCGTGACGATCAGCCCCTGGACGGTGACCGTGCACCGGCGCTTCCGATGGAAGGTGATCGCGGCGATGGGGATCGGGGCGGTGCTCGCCGACGCGGTCGGGTTCGGCACGGGGGTGTGGGAGTGGCGCTGGTCGAACGTCGTGTTCGTGCTGCTGCTGCCGCATCAGCTCGGTCACTTCTACGCCGACGGCACCCTCGCGCGTCTCCCGCGGACGGTTCCGTGGGCGATGGTGGTCGGCGGCCTCGGCGGCCTGCTCGTCCTGACGAACCCGCCGCTGTGGCAGCTCTTCGGCGACGCGCGGTTCGAGTGGTTCCCCGGGATCGGCGCCTATCCGAAGAGCCTGCTCGGAACCGACGTCGAGCTGGTCTCGAACGCGTACCCGCCGACGGTCTGCTTCCTGCTCGGCGGCGTGTGGACGATCGGCGCCGTCGTGCTCGCGCGTCCCGCGTTGTCGCGGTGGCTCGAGCGACCGCGTCCTTGGAAGGCGACGATCCGTCTGAACGCCGTGATCATGACGCTGTTCCTGTGGCACATGACGGCGTTCCTGCTCGCGGTGCTCACGTTGTGGCCCCTGGGCTTCGGCGGACAGACCGACACGGATGCCCGCTGGTGGCTCGAGCGTCCGCTCTGGATCGCGGTCTCGGCGGCCTACCTCGCGGTGCTCGTCGCGATCGTCGGACGGGTGGAGCGACCGGTCGTTCCGACGCCGGCGACCTCGACGGTCGGCGCCACCGCCGAGCCCCGAGGCGGGTGATACGGTCGAGGAGCCGTGACCGTCCGCGCCGACCCGCCGAGCGAGGCCGCGCCTCGGACGGCGATCCCGCGACGACCGACGTCGACCGCGACGACGCGGGCCGGCGTGGGTGCGGTCGTCGCGTCGGCGCTGACGTTGTTCGCGATGGCGCTGGTCGCGACCGGCCGCGGGTCCCCGTACCAGCCGATCCTCACGCCGAACGGCGAGCCCGAGGGATGGCTCCGCGACCTCGCCCGGTCCGTCGGCATCGAGGACGTGCACGGCAACGCCTCGCTCGCGCTCGGCGTGACGGCCACCGCGGCCGCCGTCGTCGCGTTCCTGTGGTTGCTGCGCGTCGCGCGACGGGGCGACGTCGGTCTCGCTCCGATCGCCCTGATCGTCGTCGCGGCCCACGTGCTGATCGTCTTCGTGCCCCTGCTGTTCTCGCGCGACGTCTACTCGTACGCGTACTACGGGCGCATCGAGGGCGTGTACGGCGCGAACCCCTACGTCGAGACGCCGCTCGATCGTTCCGATGACCCGCTGTGGACCTACGTGGGTCCGAAGTGGGTCGACACGCCGGCGGTCTACGGCCCCGCGTGGACGCGGCTGTCGTCGGAGCTCGCCGAGGTCCTGCCGCGCGCGGCCGACCACGTCGAGGCGTACCGCTGGATCGCGATCGGTGCGAGCCTCGCGGCGTGCGCGGGGATCGTGGTCGTCGTCCGAGGCCTGCGGCCCGATCGCACCGCGTACGCGCTCGCCGCGTTCGGCGCGAACCCGATCGTGCTGTTCCATTCCGTCGCGAGCGGGCACAACGATCTGCTCGTCGCGCTCGCTCTCGTGCTCGCCGCCGGCTTCCTGGCCGCGCGGTGGCACGTGGCGGCCGTCGTCGCGCTGACGCTCGGCGCGCTCGTGAAAGCGACCGCTGCGCTGCCGCTGCTGTTGCTGATCGTCTGGCTCGTCGCCGGGCGACCACCCGGCGAGCGCTGGCGGGCGCTCGTTCGCGCGACCGTTCCGGCCGTCGTCGTCGGCCTCGTCTTCGCCGTTCCGTACCTACAGCTCGACGATCCGACGCTGGGGATGCGGGAACTGGCCTCGCACGAGGGATGGCTCGCTCCGTCGGCCGTCCTCGGCCGTCTGCTCGACCTCCTCAGCTTCGACACGCTCGGGTGGGTCGTCCGCCTCGTGTTCGGCCTCCTCCTCGTCCGCGCGGTCGTGACCCTCGGCAAGGTGGTCGCGCGCCACGCGTCGGGTGACCGCGCCACCGTGACCACCCGCACGCTTCCCGGCGACGACCGGCGGGATCGGATCGAGCGTGCGAACGTCGACGAGGTCATCGCGCTCTGGGGATGGTCGCTCGTGCTGCTCGCGCTGCTCGGCCCGGTCCTCTTGCCGTGGTACGTCGTGTGGGCGCTCCCGCTCGTATGGATCCTTCCGCGCGAGCCGCGGGTCGCGCTGCTCGCGACGAGCGCACTGCTCGCGGTCACGCTCTGGTCCGCCGAGCCGCTCCGATTCCCGGGCGCGTTCGACCTGAACCTGTTCGTCGGCCGGTGGATCGTCACGCCCGTGCTGCTGATCCTCGCGCTGCGCGCGCTACGGGATGTGCGCAGGCGCGCCGACCTCGGTCTCGCCTTCGCCGACCGACGCTCCGCCGCTGGTCCGGCGGGCGGGCCGTCGCACGGCGAGGAGCGCGTACCCGCCTCCGCCGGCGATCGCTGAGAGCACCAGCGCGCCGGCGGTGGCGTCGAGCGGCACGCCGATGCGCTCGGCGGCGACCGCGACGATCGTGAGAGCCGCGATCCCGCACGCCGGCGCGGCGAGCATCGCGCCGGCGGCGGTGTCGATCGCCCATCGCGCCCAGCCGTAGCCGATCGCCGTCAGGAGCGTGAACGTCGCCAGCGCCGCGAGGCTCATCGCCAGCGGCGACGTCGGTCTCGGTTCCCCCGGAACGGCAGGCAGCGGGCGAGGACCCGGCACCGTCGACGCGAGGTCGGGGCTCCATCGCACGAGGCGAGGATCGGCGAACGCACGCTCGCTGCGTGCGTGGTCCGCCACGACGAACACCTCCTTCGGAACACCGGCGGGGATGTCCTCGAGCGACGTCGCCGATGCCACGTCGAACAGCCGACTCCCGCCCGTCGTCGACTCGCCGTCGAGCAGTCGCGTCGGGTCGCCGACGTAGACGCGAACGTCGCGGGCGCGTTCGGGCGGCACGGCGGCACGGGCGACGTTGAGGGCGTGCGACGCGGCGAACGCGTTGTTCGACGCCGGATCGTCGACGACGAACACGAGCAGCGTCCCCTCGGGGAGCGACGCGGCGATCCGACCGGCCGTCGCCGCGGCAGCGAGCTCGCCGGGGCCGATGAACCCGCGCTGCGACACCCACGACGCCACCGGCGCCCAGGCGAAGGCTCCGACGAGGGCGACGCCGACGATGACGGACCAGGCGCGTCGCGGGATCCGGGTGCAGAGCCACACGAGCCCGAGCGCCGCGAGCACCGGGATGCAGAACGCGAACGTCAGCATGCGGTCGGGCGGGAACCACCGCGTCACGAGCGCGACCGGAACGGCGACGACCGTCAGGATCACCCACGCGAGCAGGAACCGACGGACGAGGCCGCCGCGGGCTCCGAGGCGGAGGACGGCGCGACGGTCGCGCTCGCCGCCGACGCCACGCCAGGCGCCCAGCCCCGCCAGCGGGAGCGACACCCACGGCGCGTACCGGCCCGGGTTCCGGAAGAACCGATCGACGTAGGTGCGCCCGAGGGCGTCCCACTCGCCGACGCGACGCAGGAAGGCGTCCTTCGAGGTGTCACCGGGGATCGGCGCGGGCCCGACGAGCAGCGAGAGCAGTCCCGCCGCGACGATCGCCCCGCTCCCGCCGAGCGCCGCCGCGGTGCGCCCGGCGTCGGTCCGCCGGCCGAGCCCCGTCCGGTCCTCCCACAGCGACCAGGCCGCGGCGACGGCGAGGATCCCCGCGCCCACCACGAAGAACTGCGGATGCGAGAGCCCGCCGCCGGCGAGGAGCAACGTCGCCACGGCGGCGCCGCGGCGCGTGCCGTGTGCGAGGGCCGCGGCGGCCGTGACGAAGCACGCCACGAACGCCAGGTTCGCGAGGTACCCCGCGCCGAGGTGCACGGCCCAGATGCCCGTCAGCAGCCCGCCGAGCCCCCATGCGAGCCGCGGCGCGCCGTTGCGGCCACGGATCAAGGCGGCGCCCGCGAGCCCGATCGCCGGTCCGAGCGCGTACTGCAGCCCCGCCACCGACGTGAGCGAACCGACGCCGATCACGCGCGCGACGGTCGGGATCAGGGCGGGCGTCCCGGGCCGCCAACCGACGACCGACAGCCCCTCGGCGGCGCCGACGCGAGCCCACCAGAGATAGACGGGGACGTCGGGTCCCACGGGAACGGGGTAGTGCGTCAGCACGAACGGGAACAGGAAGAGCACGAACAGAACGGCGGCCAGCGCGGCGACGACCGCGAGGTCGGTGGGTGGCGTCCGCGGGCGGTCAGCCGTCACGGCGTCCGGCCTGGAACGTTCCGGCGACGTCGACCGTGATGTCGCCGTCGGCCGTCGTCAGGCCGGAACAGGCGACGTCGCCGGCGAGGGCACGGGGTTCCGCGAGGCTGACGGTCACCGTGCAGGAGCCGTCGGCGGACGTGAACGCCACGACCTCGGGACCGATCTCGATCGCGAGCTGGATCCCGAGCGTGGCCGACGTCGGGCGCGTTCCGAGCCGGAGGTCGCCGGTCAGCGTGAAGAGCTCGTAGCGCGACGTGCGCCACACGAGCGACGCCGGCCCCTCGCCGCCGGCGTACGTGACCGGCTCCGTGAGGACGCCGAAGACCAGCGTCGCGCGCGCGTCGCCGACGACGGAGAGCAGCGCGCGCCCGCTCCGGAGCGCGATCACCGCTCGTGAGGCCGACGGGCCGGAGGCGCCGGTCGGATCGGGGTCGAGCGCCGCGCCGAGGTCGTCGCAGCCGGCGAGCGCGGCGCTCGCGGTGAGCGCGCACACGACGGTCGCCGCGATCGTCGTCGCCCGTCGCATCGCTCCCTCGTACCCGCATCGCCGCTCGCGCCATCGGCACCGGTGCCCGGCGCTCGTCGCGGCGCCAGGACCGTGCCGCGGCACCGCGGCGCTCGAGCGCGACGACGGTATCACCCCCAACACGCCCGGGAGCCGACGCCCGGATGCTCGGCTCCGGTCGTGCGTACGTCTGTGTGCGCGTGCCGGTGTGACCGGACGCGGTGGGCGCACCTCGGTGCGTCCGGTGACCGCGCTCCGCGTCTGCCCGTGTCAACAGGTTCACGAGATCGAAGGCCGACGGAGTCGTGAACGTGTTGACACGACCATGGTCGGGCATCCGTCTCGGGCCGCACCCTGTTGCGGGCCTCTCCGGCCCCCGCCCCCGCCGATCCTCGCCGAGGCCGTTGGTAGCATCCCGCGTCATGCTCGATCGCGATCTCGTCGCCGAGGTGCTGCGTGCGGCACGCCGCCGAGGCGGCGCGTTCGCCGAGGTCTTCGTCGAGGAACGTTCGTCGACGTCGATCCGCCTCGACGACGGCAAGGTCGAGGAGCTCACCACGGGTGTCGATCGTGGCGCGGGCGTCCGGGTCGCCGTCGGGACGACGTACGGGTACGCCTTCTCGAACCGTCTCGACCGAGACTCGCTGTTGCAGGCCGCCGAGGCCGCATCCGCCGCCCTGCAGGCAGACGCCCCCGGCTCCGTCGTCGACCTCACCACCCGCGAGGGTTCCGGCACGAACCGTGCGGAACGCCCCGCGGCCGACGTGCCGGCCGCCACCAAGGTGGGATGGCTCCGCGAGGTCGACGATGCCGCTCGCGGGTCCAGCCCCGAGGTCGCGCAGGTCGTCGGGGTCTACGGCGACTCCGTGCAGCGCCGGCTGATCGCCTCGAGCGACGGACGCTGGATCGAGGAGGATCGCCCCCGGATCCGACTCGTCGCGCAGGTGGTGGCGAAGCGCGACGGGAACATCCAGACGGGCCACTACGGACCCGCCGCGTGCGCCGGCGTCGAGTTCCTCGATCGGTTCAGCCCGCGGACGATCGCCGAGACGGCCGCCGAACGCGCCGTCACGATGCTGGACTCGGTTCCGGCGCCGGCCGGCGAGATGACGGCCGTGCTCGGTCCCGGCGCGGGTGGCGTGCTGTTCCACGAGGCGGTCGGCCATCCGCTCGAGGCCGACGCGATCGACAAGGATGCGTCGGTCTACGTCGGTCGGATCGGCGAGGTGTGCGCGAGCGAGCTGATCGACGGCGTGGACGACGCGACGATCCCGAACGGCTGGGGCTCCTACGACTTCGACGACGAAGGCGAGCCGGCGCAGCGCACGGTGCTGTTCGAGAAGGGCGTGCTCCAGCACTTCCTCTACGACCGGATGCGCGCGGAGAAGGACGGCGTCCCGTCGACGGGGAACGGACGCCGCGACGGCTACTCGTCGCCGCCCATCCCGCGGATGACGAACACGAACATCCTGAACGGCGCCTCGAAGCCCGACGACGTGATCGCCTCGACCGACCGGGGGGTGTACGTCGCGAACCTCGGCGGCGGCCAGGTGAATCCCGCGAGCGGCGACTTCGTCTTCGGCGTCTCGCTCGGCTACCTGATCGAGAACGGTCGGATCACGAAGCCGGTGCGCGGCGCGAACCTGATCGGCCGCGCGATGGACATCATGCAGAACGTCGACGCCGTGGCCGACGACTTCGACACGTGGGAGGGCGTGTGCGGCAAGGACGGGCAATCCGCACCCGTCGGCAGCGGGTCGCCCACCGTCCGCATCTCGAGGATCACCGTCGGAGGCACCGGTGGCTGATCTCGCCGATCTCGCTGCGGCGGCGGTCGACGCCGC
>DATHTO010000132.1:0-16206 GCA_035463115.1 Actinomycetota bacterium
ACTGCGACCAGGACCGCCACGCGGGATGGATCTACTGCCGATCGTGCGGTCGACTGCTCTCCCGGGCTGAGGTCATCAACGTCCGAGCCGAGCGGTCGCCCGCCACCGCGGCCGCCCGACGCAGCGGGCGCGGCTGACGCCCCGGCAGATCCCGGCCCACCACGCCAGCGCTGTCGGTCAGGTCACTCCTGGTCGGAAGCAGACGCGGCTGCCCACCAGCGCCCCGCCCGCCGGCCGATCTCGACGGCGACCTCGAAGGCGCGCTCGAGGTGTTCCGTCGTGAGCACATCCTCGATCGGACCGATCGCCAGCACCCTGCCGTGGCGGAGCAGGGCCGCATGCGTGGTCGACGGTGCGATCTCCTCGAGGTGGTGCGTCGCGACGATCGTCGTCGGGCCGCCGTTGCGGGCGGTGCGCTCGAGACCTGCTAGGAGCCCTTCGCGCGCGGCCAGGTCCAGCCCCGACGCGGGCTCGTCCAGGAGCACGAGCTCCGGCTCGGTGAAGAGCGCCCGCGCGAGCAGCACGCGCTGGCGCTCGCCCTGGCTGCCCGTCGAGAACGGGCGGTCGGCGAGGTGGGCGCAGCCGAGCTCGTCGAGCAGCGCCGTGGCGCGTCGCCCGTCGGCTTCGTCATAGCGCTCGAACCACGGTGACAACGTCGACCGTTTGCCCGTGAGGACGACCGCCCGGGCGTCGAGCCCGGGAGCGATCAGGTCGGCGAGCGCGTGGCTGCTGTGGGCGATCCGCCCGTGGAGCGATCGCACGTCGGACCGGCCGAGCGTGGCGCCGAGGACCCGGACGCGTCCGGACGACGGCTGTCGACGGGCGCCGGCGAGCCCCAGCAGCGTCGTCTTGCCGCTCCCGTTCGGCCCGAGCAGCGCCCACCGCTCGCCCTGGCGGACCACGAGATCGAGCGGACCGAGGATCGTCCGACCACCGATCCGCACGGTCGCAGCGGACATCTCGACCGTCGGTGCGTCATCGGTCGGATCCACCCGGTTCGTCCTCCATCGACGGTGAGCGGGAGGACGATACCCGGCGACGAAGCCTGTCTCTCGAAGGCGATCGCGTGTGGGCGTCACCGTGCCGATCGCACGCGCGCGCGGACACCCCTGCCGCCCGGCTCGATCGTGACGCTCCGGCCGTCGAGCGACGCGCCGTCGAGCGTCGCGCCGGTCCCTCGAGGCGCGATGCGGAGCGACGTCAGCCCGTCGGCGACCAACACGCGGATCCGGCCGGGTTCCGGGAACGGCTCCGGCTCCAGGCCGCCGTAGTAGGCCGCGAGGATCCGCTCCGCGGTCCATCCTCTGCGCGCCTTGCCGTAGGCGCCCCACTGCACCATCCCGACGCCGTGGCCCCATCCCCGGCCGGTGAAGACGACGGACCGACCGCCGGCCGACGTCGTGTACCACCGAGACGGGATCGTGAGCGGGAGCGCCGACCCGACGCGGCTGTCGGTGGGGTAGCGGCCCGGGAACAGGCACGGCGCCGCGCCGTTCACGGCTCCACGGAACTCCACCTCGTCGATCCGTCGCGTCGTCCCGCCGCCTCGGACGTCCACGACGTCGCCCTGCCGCACGACGTGGACGATCCGACGTCCGTCCCAGAGCCCTCGCGCGGTGAGGAACGCCGCCAGGTCGCGGTACCGCAGCGGCACGCGCCATCGGGACGTCGGCGAGGCCCCGTCGTCATGCTCGACGATCCCGCGCAGGTACGGCAGCGGCCCGCTGCCGAAGACCTCGTCGTTGCCGTACGTGCGTCCGTTCGACGTCGAGAAGTACACGGCGTCGGCGGGCCGCCCTTCGAACACGAGCGTCCGGCCGGCGGTCCGGCGCACGGCGGCGTACCACCGCCGGACGTCGGGGACCGGCTCCAGCGGGATGCCGCCGTAGACCTGGCAGTCGGCCGTCGCGCAGATCGGCGTGTCGAGGTCGGCGCCGTCGGGTCCCGTGAAGCCGATCCGCGCGAGGGCGTAGCTCCGTGCCGCGATCGCCTGGGCGTCGAGGGCCGCGCGCGGCCAGCTCGGCGGCACCTCGGCGATGCCCTCGAGGTACGTGTCGAACGGCACCGTCACGATGACGCGGAGCGTCCCGCCGTCCTCGCGTTCGACGTGGACGTCGCCGGGATACGCCGCCTCGAACGTCGGTTGCCGGAACCGACGGCACGACGACTCGATCGGCGGATACGTGCCGTCGACGGTGAAGGCACGCGCCGCTCCGAGCGAGACCGAGATCGCTCGGGGGAGCGGGGCAGGCGCCGGCGGCGGATCGTCCGGCGGGGTCGGCGCTGGGGTCGTGGTGCCCGACCGATCGGTCGACGTTTTGCCGTCGCGGCCGCCGGCGCCGCCGAGGTCCTCGCCGGTGCATGCGCCCGCGAGGATCACCAGCGCCACGACGACGGCTCGAGATCGCACCGCTCCGACGGTAACGCACGGGCCCTCCACGAGGGGCCGGGTGTCGTTGCGAGCGGCGGTCAGGCTCTCGGCGCGTTCAGACGCTCCTGGGCGTCAGCGTGATGTCGAGCGCTTCGCAGATCTTCCGGTAGCCGATGCGCTCGTAGATCGCGTTCGACGTCGGGTTCGCGAGATCGGTGTATAGGAAGCAGGCGCGCCTTCCGGCCGCGAGGAGCCACGAGCTCAGGTCGGCCACGAGTGCGGTCGCGTAGCCGTGGCCCCGATGCTGGCTCGGTGTATACACAGGTCCGACACGGACGCCGGTCCTCGTGGAACCGGAGTAGCCGGCCATCGCGACGGGTCGGCCGTCGCGCTCCCAGAACCAGAACCCGGCGTCGGTGACGTGGCCGGCGAGCCGTGCGCGGACGGCCGTGGCGATCCGCTCCGGGTCGCGCATCTGCGGTGACCCACCTTCCCCGATGTCATCCGCGAACGCTCGGTGCCACACGTTCAGCAGTTCGCGATCGTGCTCCGTTGCGGCACGCGTCCGGCCCAGGGGTCGCGGCACCGTCGACACGTTCGTCAGCTCGTACACCCCCATCGCGACGCGGACGTCGGCGCGCACGGGGGTGCGCGCGGTCAAGGCGTCGGCAGCCGCACGAATCTCCGGGAGTGCTCCCGTGATGCCCGCCAGGTCGGGGACGTCTTCGGCCCAGGCGTCGGCGAGCGTCGCAAGCGCCTGCTCGTCGCGTGGCATGCCGACGATCGCGCTGAACGGCGCCGTCCGTACGCTCGCGACCGCTATCCCGTCGGCGTCGCGAACGACCCATCCCTGGAACGCGGGATACATCTCGCGGTGCCGCGTCGCGGTGTGCGTGACCCCCAGCAACAGGTTGTGACGTGCCTCGTCGCGGGCGAGCGTCGGTCCCGCGACATCGAGGAACGCCTCCGGCTCGTCGATGCGTTCGACCTGCATGGACGGCGAGGATAGGGCCGGAGCTCCGCCGCCGGCCTCAGCTCGCGTCGGTCGTCGCGCGTGAGAACCGTCGGAGCCGGAGCGCGTTCAGGACCACGCTCAGGCTCGAGCCCGCCATCGCCGCCGCCGCCCACATCGGCGTCAGCGCTCCGACGACGGCGAGCGGGATCATCACCACGTTGTAGGCGAACGCCCACACGAGGTTCTCGACGATCACCCGGTGCGTCGCCCTGGCGAGGCGCAAGGCCTGCGGCACCGCGCGCAGCGAGCCTCCGAGGAGGTTCACGTCCGCGGCGGCGAGGGCGACGTCGGTTCCGGAACCGAGCGCGATCCCCACGTCCGCGGCGGCGAGCGCCGGCGCGTCGTTCAAGCCGTCACCCACGAACACGACACGGCGCCCCTCGGCGCGGGCACGGTCGATCTCGTCGACCTTGCCGTCGGGGAACACCTCAGCGGCGACGTCGTCGATGCCGACCCGGGCGGCGATCGCCTCGGCCGTCGGGCGCCGGTCTCCGGTCACCATCGTCACGTGGAGCCCGAGATCGCGGAGCGCGGTCACCGCCGCTTCGGCGTCGGGCTTGACGACGTCGGTCACGCCGATCACGCCGATCGCGTCGCCTTCGCGTCGCACGGCGATCGGGGTCTGGCCCTCATGCGCCAACCGCTCGGCCGCGGCGCGCAGGGCGTCGGGGAGGTCGTCCGGGCGGTCGACCGCGATCGCGCAGCCGTCGACGGTCGCGCGGGCGCCGGCGCCGGGCTTGACGGCGTGTTCCTGCGAGGCGGGCACGTCGACGCCGCTTCCGATCGCTCCGGCCACGATCGCCTCCGCGATCGGGTGTTCCGACCCTCGTTCCGCTGCGGCCGCGAGCGCGAGGACCTCCGCGTGAGCGACGCCGGACGCAGGAACGACGTCGCCGAGCGTCATCCGCCCCTCGGTGACCGTCCCGGTCTTGTCGAGCAGCGCGACGTCGGCGTCGCGGATCGCCTCGAAGACGTCACCGCCCTTGAACAGCACGCCGAGCTCGGCGGCCCGCCCCGTGCCCGCGATGATGGCGACCGGCGTCGCGAGGCCGAGGGCGCACGGGCACGCGATCAGCAGGACGGCAGCGGCCCGGAGCACGCCGTCGGCCAGGTCGCCGTCGCCCACCCACGCTGTCGCCGCGAGCGTCAGCGCCGCGATCGCGACCACGACGGGAACGAACACCGCCGAGATCCGATCGGCGAGCCGCTGGACCGGCGCCTTCGACGCCTGCGCCGCCTGGAGCAGACGGACGATCTGCCCGAGCGTCGAGTTGCCGCCCACCTTCGTCACGAAGACGACGAGGCGGCCGACGCCGTTGATCGACGCGCCGACGACGTCGTCGCCTGGTCCGACGTCGACGGGAACCGATTCCCCGGTCAGGAGCGACAGGTCGACCCACGACGTTCCGTCCTTCACGACGCCGTCGGCCGGCACCTTCTCGCCCGGTCGGATCACGACCACGTGCCCGGGTCGCAGTTCGTCGATCGCGATCGGAACCTCGGCACCGTCACGGAGCAGGGTCGCCGTCTTCGCGCCGCGTGCGAGGAGCGTCCGCGCGGCGTCGGTCGCTCCGGCTCGAGCGCGGGACTCGAGCGTTCGGCCGAGGAGGATCAGCGTCACGATCACGGCCGACGTGTCGAAGTAGTGATGCTCGTCGCCGGTGGCGACGTTCCAGACGCTGAGCGCGAACGCCGCCGTCGCGCCGAGCGCGACGAGCGTGTCCATCGTCGTGGTCCGGTGGCGCGCCGCCCGCAGCGCCGCCCGGAAGAACGGCAGTCCCGCCCAGAACACGACCGGCGTCGTCAACACGCCGGCGATCGTCGCGGCGCCTCGCACGTCCGGCAGCAGGAACGTGAGGACGAGCACGGGCACGGTGAGAGCGGCTGCCACGACGAAGCGCCGGCGGAACCCGCGGAACTCCGTGTCGGGATCGGCGTCGTGCGCATGCGGACGGGCGCCGTAGCCCGCTCGCTGGATGGCGGCGACGAGGGTTCCGAGGTCGGCGTCGCCGTGCGTGCGGATGCGCGCCGTGCGATCCGCGAGGTTCACGGTCGCGTCGTCGACGGCGTCGACGCGCGTGAGGGCCGTCTCGACCTTCCGCACGCACGACGCGCACGTCATGCCCTCGACGTCGAGGACGACGTCCTCTCGCTCGCGGGTCTGTGCCATGCCTCCTCAACGCCTCCGCGTCACATCGATCGCTCGGAAGGATCCATCCGCAGGAACCGCTCCGGGTCCTGCCGGAACCGCTCCATGCAGCCCACGGAGCAGAACAGGTACGTCACGCCGGCGTGCTCCCACGCGGCCGCCGCGGCGTCCTCCGCGACCTCCATGCCGCACACCGGGTCGATCATCGCGGTCATCGCCTCGCCTCGCCCCGTTCCCTCGTCTCGGCCTCGCCTATATACCCCCCGGGAGTATACGCCGACCTCGTCCCCACGTCGTAGCGACGTGCTCTCGCCCGTGTCGTTGTCGGGATCGGCCGAACCTGTCACGGTCGGCGCACAACGGCCGGACGGGCGGCCTCCGACGGAGCGCGAGGACGAGATGAGCGACGACTTCGACGTGATCGTGATCGGCGCCGGTCCTCCGGGCGAGAACGCGGCCGGGCGTGCGGTCGATCACGGGATGTCGGTGGCGATCGTCGAGGAGCGCCTCGTCGGCGGCACGTGCACGTTCTGGGGATGCGTCCCGACGAAGACGATGCTGCGTCCCGGCGACGTCCTCGCGGCCGCACGGCGGGTGCCCGGTGCCGCCGAGGCCGTCACCGGCGACCTCGATGTCGCTGCCGCGTTGGGACAGCGCGACTACATGGTGAGCGACTGGAGCGACGAGACGCAGACGCCGTGGCTCGGGTCGAAGGGGATCGAACTGGTCCGCGGGCACGGTCGCCTGGCCGGCGAGAAGCGCGTCGAGGTCGCGTCGAGCGACGGGAGCACCCGGACGCTGACGGCGCGGCGCGCCGTCGTCCTCGCGTGCGGAACGGCGCCCGCGATGCCGCCGATCGACGGTCTCGCCGATGCGGAGCCGTGGACGAACCGGGAGGCGACAGAAGCGAAGGAGATCCCTCGGCGGTTCGTCGTGCTGGGCGGCGGTCCGATCGGCGCCGAGCTGGCGCAGGGCTTCAAGCGACTCGGGAGCGACGAGGTGACCGTGATCGAGGGCGGTCCACGGCTGCTCGCGCGGAACGAGCCGTTCGCCGGCGAGCAGGTCAGAGCGGCGTTCGAGGCCGAAGGCATCCGCGTCTTCACCGGCGCGCGCGCCGAGCGGGTCCGGCGTGCCGACGACGGCGCCGTCACGGTGGCGCTCGCCGGCGGCGAGGAGGTGACCGGCGACGAGCTCCTCGTCGCGGTGGGTCGCAGACCGAACTCCTCCGACGTCGGCCTCGACACCGTCGGGGTCGAGGCGACGGGCTTCGTGCAGGTCGACGGCAAGCTCCGCGTCGTCGGGGTCGGTGGCGAGTGGCTCTACGGCGTCGGCGACATCACCGGCCTCGCGTTGCTGACGCACATGGGCAAGTACCAGGGACGCCTCGTGGGCGACGTCATCGCCGGCAAGGACGTGGTCGACATCGCCGACCATCGCGCGGTTCCGCACGTCACCTTCACCGACCCACAGGTCGCCGCCGTTGGCCCGACCGAACGGGAGGCCAGGGACCGAGGCGTCGACGTGCGTGCCGTCCAGACCGAGACCGGGGGCGTGGCCGGTGCGTACGTCCGCGGCAACGACATCCACGGCACGAGCCAGATCCTCGTCGACGAGTCACGTCACGTCGTCATCGGAGCGACCTTCACGGGGCCCGACGTACAGGAGCTCGTGCACGCCGCGACGATCGCCATCGTCGGCGAGGTTCCGATCGAGACGCTGTGGCACGCCGTGCCGTCGTTCCCGACCGTGAGCGAGGTCTGGCTCCGTCTGCTCGAGGCCTACGGGCTCTGACCGATCAGGCGTCGACGCCGAGGGCGGCGTAGGCCGGGCGGATCCGTTCGCCCCAGATCGCGGCGCGCTCGTCGAACGGCAGGAACGCGGACTTCATCCCGTTCGAGGTGACCCGGTAGAGCTCATCCCATCCCCAGCCGAAGGCGTCGACGAGCTGCCGCATCTCCTGCGTCATCGACGTTCCCGACATCAGACGGTTGTCGGTGTTCAGCGTCACGCGGAACCGCAGGTCCGCGAGGGGCCCGATCGGGTGGTCGGCGATCGACGTGGCAGCGCCGGAATGGACGTTCGACGTCGGACACAGCTCGAGCGGGATGCGGCGATCGCGGACCAGCTGCGCGAGACGGCCCATGCGCACGTCGTCGCCGTTCCGTCGGATGTCGTCGATGATCCGGACGCCGTGGCCGAGCCGTTCGGCGCCGCAGATCTGCAGGGCCTCCCAGATCGAGGGCAGACCGAAGGCCTCACCGGCGTGGATCGTCAGATGGAAGTTCTCGCGCCGCACGTGCTCGAAGGCGTCGAGGTGCCGTGTCGGTGGATAGCCGGCTTCGGCGCCCGCGATGTCGAACCCGACCACGCCGCGGCTGCGCCAGCGCACCGCGAGCTCGGCGATCTCGAGGCTCCTGGCGGCGGTGCGCATGGCGGTGAGCAGGGTGCGGACGGTGATCGGGCTACCCGCGCCGCCATCGGCGAAGCCGCCGACGACGGCTTCGACGACCTGATCGAGCGACAGCCCCCGCTCGAGGTGCTGCTCCGGTGCGAACCGGACCTCGGCGTACACCACCCCGTCGTCCGCCAGGTCCTCGGCGCACTCCCGCGCGACCCGAGCGAGCGCGTCGGCCGTCTGCATCACGCCGACGGTGTGCGCGAACGTCTCGAGGTACAGGACCAGGTCCTTCCGGTCGGCGCCGCGCCGGATCCACGCCTCGAGCTCCGCCACGTCGGTCGTCGGAAGGCCGCGATAGCCGGTCTCGTCGGCGAGCTGCACGATCGTTCGCGGCCGCAGCCCGCCGTCGAGATGGTCGTGCAGGAGGACCTTCGGGGCTCGGTGGATCGCCTCCTCGTCGAGCGCGTGGACCATGGCCCCGATGATGGCAGGCCATCCGCCCGCCGACCGAAGGACCCTTCGCGTACCGTCGGATGGTGGCCGCGACGAGGACCTCTCCATCCGACGCCGTGGAGCGACTCCGTCTCCAACGTCTCGCGATCCGCCTCGAGTACGGGACGATCGTGTGGAACCTCGGCGAGGCCGTCCTCACGATCGCGTTCGGGATCGCCGCCGGATCCCTCGCACTGGTCGCGTTCGGCACCGACTCGATCATCGAGGTGTTCGCGTCGGGCGTCGTCGTCTGGCACGAACGCGAAGAGGGGCCGGCGGAAGCCGCGCGCTCGTCGCGGGCGCTCCGGCTCGTCGCTGCGGCGTTCGTCGCGCTCGCGATCGTCCTGGGGTCCGTCGCCGCTCGGGACATCATCACCGGTCGCCGCGCCGACGGGTCGGTGGCGGGGATCGTCTACCTGACGATGGCGGCGTGCGTCATGTTCGGCCTCGCGATCTGGAAACGTCGCGTCGCCACCCGGCTCGGCTCTGCACCGCTCCGCTCGGAAGCCGCGCTGACGTTCCTCGACGGGATCCTCTCGGTGATGACGCTGACCGGCCTGGCGCTGAACGCGGTCTTCGGGCTGTGGTGGGCGGACCCGGCCGCGGCGTTGATCGTGGCGCTCGCCGCCGCGAACGAGGGACGCGAGTCGCTCCGCGAGGCCAGGATGATCGCCGGCGAAGGTGAGCGCGTCCGGAGCTGACGCCGCTGCGTCAGGGCTGCGACACGGTGACGACGCTGCCGTCGGTGCCTCCGTCGACGTCGTGGGACGCTCCCGCGTCGAACGCCCAGCCCGGCAGCGTCACATCGATGACGGTGAAGGTCGCGCTCGCGATCGAGCGGTTCCAGTTGCGTCCGAGCGAGCACGTGCCCTTCGATCCCGTGGTGCACGAGCCTGCGAACGTTCCGTTCCAGGTGCCTCGGACGACGGCGCCCGGGACGACGCGTTCGTCGGAGCCGTGCACGACGATCGTGGCGCGGGACCGCCACGTCGTCGACGTCTTGTCGATGCCCTTGCCGTCGAGGTCGCCGACGTGGAGCGGTCGGCTCGGGGCCGGTGGCAGCAGCGAGAGCGGGCCGTGGGCGACGTCGAGCCGGAACGAGCCGCCGTTGCCGCCCGCGGCGGCCGCGACCTCGATCGTGTAGGTCCCCGCCACCGCCGGGACGACGTCGAGCGTCTCCTGCCGTCCTCGGCGGCATCCGGTGGTCGACGGGCAGTCGCTGACCTCGATCACCGCGCCCGATGGGTCGAGCATCCGCGCGACCAGGTCGGGATCCCACGCCGCGTCGCGGCAGCCCGTCGCCACGGTCGGATCGGGGTCCCGGCAGGCGCCGTCGATCGTGACGGTCGCCGTGAGCGGCACGCCCAGGGCGTCGCTCGGGAGGTCCACGTCGTACCGGAAGACGTCCGTGGCTCCGACCGATCCCTGGATCGTTCCGTGGGCGGGCATCGCGCCGGGCGCCGGCTGGCCGGCCGCGAGCGCGACGAGCGCGTAGCCGTCGAGCGCACCGAGTCCCCATTCCGGATCGGTCCCCGGAGCGCCGAGATCGACCGCCGTCGCGGCGATCGCCGCGCGGACGTCGTCCGGCGTCCACCCGGGCTGGGCCTGGAGGGCGAGCGCGATCGTCCCGGCGACGAACGGGGCGGCCATCGATGTGCCCGACAAGGTCGTGTAGCCCTCGACGCTGCCCTTCCGTGCCGCGGTGATCGTCACGCCCGGGCCGACGACGTCGGGCTTGATGCGTCCGTCGAGCGTCGGTCCGCGCGTCGAGAATGGCGCGAGGTAGAGCCCGTCCGACCGGTTCGCCGCGCCGGTGGGCGCGGACCATTCCGCGGCTGCCCCGACCGCGATCGATCCCGCGGCGGCCGCAGGAGCTCCGATGCCGAGCGGCAGGTCCCCGCCGTTGCCGGCGGACGCGACGACGACGATCCCGTGCCCCTCCACGGCGTCGGCGGCGAGGCTCAACGCGTCCATGCCGTCCGACGGCAGCGGGTTGCCGAGGCTCATGTTCACCACGTCGACGTCGGAACGCGACGCGCACCACTCGAGCGCCTCGATCACGCGGCTCTCGGTCGCGGTTCCGTTGCTGGAGAGGACCTTGCCGATGACCACGTCGGCGCGTGGCGCGACGCCACCGTACCGGGCCGCTTTCGAACCGCCGACGCCGTCGCCGGCGGCGATCGAGGCGACGTGCGTGCCGTGCCCGTTGTCGTCGTAGAAGGTCGTCGATCCCTTCACGAAGTCGCGCCAGGCGTACGCGCGGTCCGATCCCGCGAACTGCTCGTGGGAGCGGGCGAGCCCGCTGTCGAGGATGCAGATGCCGACGCCGTCGCCCGTGAGCCCGAGCCGGTCACGCGCCGCCTGGGTGCCGAAGTCGGTGTCGGCGGCGTCCATCGTCGACCGCACGGTCGCGTCGAGCTGGATCCGGACGACGCCCGGGAGACGCGAGGCCGCGCGGACCTGCGCCGGCCGCATCGACGTGGCGAGCGCCGGGATCGAGCGGAGCGCACCGGTCCCGGGCAACGGGCCCGTGACCGCACCGAGCCCGGGTCCCGTGATCGTGCCGTCGTGGATCACGATCACCGGGATCGGCTGCGCCTCGGCCTGATGCCGGAGCCGGAGCTCGAGGGCGTCCTCGACGCGGTCGCCGTCCTGGTCGACCCTCGCGAGCCGAGGTTCGGCACGTGCCGCCCGGTCCCCTCGGTCGTCCTCCGCCGCGACCGTCGGCGCAGCGGCTGCGACGACGCAGACGGCAGCCATGACGCTCCACGCACCCGTCCGCAGCCGCATCGGACCCCCCAGCCGTTCCGGTGGCACTCTCGACCTCGCGGCCTGAGGCGTCAAGCGTGTTGGGCCGCCCTCAGCGGGGGAGCGACGCGAGGACGTCGTCGAGCGTCGAGACGAGGAGGTCGGCGTGCTCGCGCCCGAACGGGAGCGGCGGGCGGATCTTGAGCGTGTCGTCGGCGCGGCCCGTGCTGCCCACGAGCACACCACGCTCACGGAGGGCGTTCATCACGCGGTCGGCCGCCTCGGCGTCGGGCTCGCGGGCCGCGCGGTCCCGCACGAGCTCGACGCCGATCAACAGGCCGCGGCCGCGGATGTCGCCGATCGCCGGGTGGCGGCTCGCGAGCTCGTCCAGGCGCGCGCGGAGGTAGGCGCCGACCTCGCGTGCGCGCGTCTGGAGCTGCTCCTCCTCGATGACGTCGAGCACCGCGAGCGCGGCGGCGCACGCCACCGGGTTGCCGCCGAACGTGCTGAAGTAGGAGCCCGTCTCGGCCATCCGCTCCGCGATCCCGCGCCGCGTGCAGACGGCCGCGACGGGGAACCCGTTGCCCATCGGCTTCCCCAGCGTGACGACGTCGGGCTCGATCCCGGCGACCTCGAAGCTCCACATGCCGTCGCCGAACCGGCCGTAGCCCGCCTGCACCTCGTCGGCGACGAACAGGCCGCCGGCCTCGTGGGTGCGCCGGACGACGTCACGCAGGTAGGCGGGAGGCGGCGCGAGGATGCCGTCGCTCGTGAAGCCGCCGTCGATGTACGTGGCCGCGAGGCGGATGTCACGCGCGGCGAGCGCCTCGACCGCGTCGTCGACGTGCGATGCGTAGCGCTCCGCCCATCCGTCGGTGTCCGAGCGGTACATCCCGCGGTAGCCGTCGGGCGCGGGGATCCGCTCGACGTGGTCCGGCTGGCCGGCCGCTCCCCACTCCTCGGGCGAGAGCGCGGCGATCGCGGTCGTGATCCCGTGGTAGGCGAAGTCGGTGATGATGCCGCCCGTGCCGCCGGTCGCGTTCGTGAGTAGCCGCCAGGCGAGGTCGTTGGCTTCGCTCCCGGAGTTCACGAAGCTCACGGTGTCGATGCCGTCGGGCATCGTCGCGAGCAACCGCTCGCCGAGCTCGACCACCGAGTCGAAGAGGTACCGCGTGTTCGTGTTCAGCAGGCGCGACTGCCGCGCGATCGCGTCGGCCACGCGGGGATGGGCATGGCCCACGACGGGCACGTTGTTGTAGCAGTCGAGGTAGCGACGTCCGTCGGCATCGAACAGCCAGACGCCCTCGCCACGGACGACGTGCACCGGCCGCTCGTACGTCAGCGGCAGCAGCGCCGGACCGAGCACCGCAGCCCGTCGATCGCGCAGCTCCTCGGTCGTCGAGCCGCGGCGCGGCCCCCGTCGACGCGGTCCTTCCGAGAGCCGGCGAGCCGCTTCCTCGAAGCCGAGCTCGTGGATCGCTTCGAGGATCGGCCACGCGCCCTCCCAGTTGCGGATGTAGTCCTCGTTCTCGGGGAAGCGCACGAGCCGCCAGGCGGCCATCGTGACCGAGGTGGAGCACCGCGCGGCGAGCAGGTAGGGCAGCAGCTCGAGCTCCTCGTCGTCGAGCGGCGTGACGGAGCGGTAGCCGTGCACGACGTGCGGGCCCGCATCGAACGGATCCTCGCGCTCCATCAGCGCCTCGAGGAGCGACGAGAGGTCGACGACCAGCGCGGTGTGGGACATGTCGCCGAAGTCGAGGAGGCCGCTGACGAGACCGTCCTCGTCGACGACCGCGTTGTCGAGCGTCACGTCACCGTGGATCACCTGGGCGCGGAGCCGTTCGAACACCGGCTCGACGCGCTCCTCGAACGCGTCGAGCGTGCGCTCGACGAGCGCTCGGCGAGCGACGTCGTCGATGTCGCCCACGAGCGGACGCAGGTCGAGCGCGTGCCGGACGTCCCACTGGAGGACGCGACGAGCGGCCGGATGGAAGAACCCGCGCATCGCCCGCCCGAGACGGGCGACCGTGCGTCCGAAGGCTTCGAGCGCCGGATCGGAGAGCTCGGAGGCCTCGACGTGACGGCCGTCGAGGAAGGTGATCATCCGGACGAGGTGCCGGCGGTCGACGCCGTCGCCGCCGGTCGACGTCGTCCAGGCGGTGACGTCACCGTCGCGTGTCGGCACGAGCCGCGGGACCGGCAGCGACGGATCCGTGCGGGCGACGTGGAGGACCGTCTGGTTCTCCATGTCGACGACGGACGGGTCCTCGTCCGCGTTCGAGATCTTGAGGACGAACGCGCCTCCGCGGTCGTCGGCGATCCGGAAGTTCTGATCGCGTTCGCTGCCGAGCGGTGCGAGGTCGCCCTGGATGCCGAAGAGATCCGCCGCGAGACGCGCGGCGTCGCTCGCATCGAACGCCGGCGGAACGCCTTCGAGGACGTTCGACCCTCCGGTGGTCGCCTCGGGATCACGCATCGCGGGGAACCCTATCGCGCGGGTACCGACGGCCGGGTAGACCGAGAGCGCGGTGGTCATGGAGTCGGGAGACGGCGGCTCGTCGCACCCCGGTGCGACCCCCAGCGGCTCCGAGCGCTCCTGCCTGTCGACAGGTTCACGACAGCGACCGCGGTCGGAGTCGTGAACGTGTTGACACGTCGGGTTCCGGGATCGCGGCCGCTGCGCACCCTGTCGCGGGCGTCGCCGCGGGAGCTACGCCGACGCCGCCGGAAGGCCGAGCCAGAGCTGGAACACCGTCCGGTAGAGCGGATCGCCTCCGAGCGTCGCCGTGGGCTCCGTCGGCCGTGCCTTCAGCACGCCGACATCGATGAGGAAGGGACACCGATCGACCGCGAGATCGAGCTCGCGCTCGAGCTCGGGCGCGTCGCCGACGCCGGCGGACGCTAGCCGGTGGAGCCGCGCGCGGACGTCGTGCACGACGTGCTTCACCACCCGGTTCTCGTGAACGTCTTCGACGAGCATCCGTCGGGCGTCGAAGACGTGGAGCAGCCGCCCGTGCTCGTCGAGGTTGCCGGGGCGGCGCCAGCTGCGGATCAGCTCGCGGGGTTCCGGATGGCGTGCGAGGTCCCCCGACGTCCAGTGCTCCCGTCTGATGAGCTCCTTCTTGTGCGCCCGCTGCAGGCGCGGAAGCACGCTCACCAGACCGGGACGCGTGCCGTCACCGCGGACGGCGATCCGCAGCGCGTCGAGCTCCTCGCTCACCGCCGGATCGACGGCGTCGGCGATCGGCGCACCGGCGGCGGAGGCGCGTGCGGGATCAGAAGAAGGACGCGTAGCCATGGGTGCGGTACTCCGCCCGCATCTCCTCGGCTTTCGCCTGGGCGAGGGGATATCCCTCGCCGAGCGCTCCGAGGAAGGCGTCGAGCGCCTCCTCGAGCCGCTGGTCGGCGCCGCGCACCCGCGGAAGCACCTTCTGGACGAACTGCTCGTCGAGGGCGACCTGCCATTCGGTGCCGAGCTCGCGCGCGGCCACGACGTAGTGGTGCATCTCGTCGAGCACGCGGAAGCCGAACGGTGCGAGCGGCTTGAGCGCGTCCCACACGCGCAGGACGTCCTCGCGGTACGGCTCACCGTCGAGGAACCGCAGCACGTAGTCGCGCTGCAGCGGGAGCTCGATCAGCTGGGCCCGGTCGTAGACCTTGTCGGCGAACCCGTGGGTCGTCTCGTCGACGTTCACGGTGCCCGCGAACTTCAGGTTCGGGGCCAGCTCCACGCTGTGTCCGGGTGCGAGGTCGAGCCGTGCGACGCCCTCGCGCGACCTGATCTCCATCGCCGAAAGGAACCGCGAGAAGTAGTGCTCGACGCGGGCGAGGTTCATCTCGTCGAGGATCACGTGGAACTCACGCGCCACGCGCCCCGCCATGTTCGAGGAGTCCCACTCGCGCGCGGCTTCCTGGACGAACTCGCTGAACGGCGTGTGGTGGTAGAAGCCGTCGAGGGGAGAGAGGTATCCGAGCAGGTCCTCGTTCGACGACCAGCTCGGGTCGACCGCGACCATCTTCACGCGCGCGCCGGCAGCCTCGGCGTAGGCCTGCGCGAGCCAGGTCTTGCCCGTTCCGCTCGGCCCCGACAGGATCACGAACCCCCGTGTCGACATCGCCAGGTGGTACCGGCGGATCACGTCGTCGCCGATCAGGAACGTCGGCTGTGCCGAGCGGAACCGCCGGAGCAGCGCCGTGAAGGCCTCGCCGTGTGCGGCATGCGTCGAGACGTTCCGGAGCGCCGTTTCCTGCACGTATACCTCCGCGGGTTCGGGGGGAGCTCATCCGGGCCTTCGTCGGCCCTTCCAAGACTCGGCGCGTGAGGGGCCCGACTGTAGCAGTGGACCCTCCTCTCGCACCAGGGCGAACGGGGGCCTCGGTTGCGCGGAGAAGCACCTCGGAGCGGCCGGCGTGATAGCGGCGTCGTCTCAGGCGGCGCCGGTGCTGTCCAGCGCCGCGACGAGGCGCTGCGCGGGCCCTCGGAACCCGTGCCGGTCGGCGAACGAGAGGAGCGCGTCGTCGTCGCGGTCGCCGGCCCAGACCGAAAGCGGTGCCGACGATCGGATCGGAACCAACTCCCGCATCTTGGCGATGTACTCCGTCGCCTCGACGAGCCTCGCCCGCAGCGCGGGCTTGCCCTTCAGGGGTCCAGGACGGGGCGACGGATGCGTCGCGTCGTGGAGGAGATCGTCGAGGCTGTCGTACGCCTGGATCAGCGCTCGCGCGGTCTTCTCCCCGACGCCGTGCACCCCCGGCAGCCCGTCGCTCGGATCACCCCGCAGGATCGCGAAGTCGACGTATCGCGACGCCGGCACGCCGTACTTCTCGAGCACCGCCGCCTCGTCGAACTCGTGGAGCTCGCTCACGCCGCGCAGCGTGAACAGCAGCTTCACCACCGGGTCGTCCACGAGCTGGAGCAGGTCGCGGTCGCCGCTCACGATCTCGATCCGATCGTCGTCACGCGCGTCGAGGCAGAAGGCGCCGATCGCGTCCTCGGCCTCCCAGCCCTCGCTCTGCGCTTGGAGGAGGCCCGT
>DATHTO010000133.1:0-4958 GCA_035463115.1 Actinomycetota bacterium
CGCGTCGCGTTCCAGGGACTCCCTGCGCGGATCTGTTGGCTCGGCTACGGCGCCCGCGCGGCCGCGGGCCTCCGCTTCAACGAGATGGTGGCGAACGGCGAGGTGTCGGCGCCGATCGTGATCGGCCGCGATCACCTCGACAGCGGGAGCGTCGCGTCGCCCTACCGTGAGACCGAGGCGATGCGCGACGGCTCCGACGCGATCGCCGACTGGCCGATCCTGAACGCGCTCCTCAACACCGCGGCGGGGGCGCATTGGGTGAGCGTCCACCACGGCGGCGGCGTGGGCATCGGGTACTCGATCCACGCCGGGATGGTGGTGGTCGCCGACGGCACCGACGAGGCGGCGCGACGGCTCGAGCGCGTCCTCACGACCGATCCCGGCACCGGCGTGATGCGACACGCCGACGCCGGGTACGAGCGCGCCGTCGAGGTCGCGCACGCGCGCGGCGTGCGGATCCCGATGGAACAGGAGGACGCAACCGCGTGACCAGCCACATCGTCGCGATGGGCGGTGGCGGGTTCTCGACCGACGACGGTGCCCTCGACCGGTACGTCCTGTCGTTCGTCGACGCGTCGCGACCGAAGGTCTGCTTCGTGCCCACGGCCTCGTCGGCGGTGCCCGTGTACGTCGTTCGGTTCCTCGATGCGTTCCCCGCCCGTTCGTTCGAGCCCACGTTCCTCGACCTCTTCGAGCGCCGGGTCGCCGACGTCGGATCGTTCCTGGGCGAGCAGGACGTGATCTACGTCGGGGGCGGCAACACCGCGAACATGCTGGCGGTGTGGCGACTGCACGGGGTCGACGCCGCGCTGCGGTCGGCGTGGGAGGCCGGCGTCGTGTGCTGCGGCGTGTCGGCGGGCGCGAACTGCTGGTTCGAGTCCTCGACGACGGACTCGTTCCTGATCGGTCACGCCGACCCGCTCCTCGACGGGCTGGGGCTCGTCCCGGGGAGCTTCTGCCCCCACTACGACGCGGAGCCGTCGCGGCGGCCGTCGTACCTCCGGTTCGTCGGCGACGGAACGCTCCCCGGCGGCTACGCGTGCGAGGACTTCGCGGCGGTGCACCTCGTCGACGGCGCGCTGGACGAAGCGGTCGCGTCGCGCGACGGGGCGGCGGCGTTCCGGGTCACGGGCGGCGACGGCGGCGCCACGGAGGAGCCGCTCGCGGTCCGGTTCGTCGGAGCCGTCACGTGATCGCCGCGCCGGTCGGGCTCGGCGAGCCGCTCACGCTCGACGACGTGGTGGCCGTCGCGCGGGGGGCGCCGGTCGCCTTCGGCGACGTGGCCCGCGCCGGCGTCGAGGCGTCGCGGCGCGTCGTCGAGCGCGCCGTCGCCGACGGGCGCACGCTCTACGGCATCACGACCGGGTTCGGAGCCCTTGCCGGCACGCGCATCGATCCGTCGAAGGCCGCGGAGCTGCAGCGAGGGATCGTGGTGTCGCACGCGACCGCGGTCGGCAGGCCGCTGTCCCGCCCGGAGGCCCGAGCGATGCTGCTGCTGCGCGCCCACGTGCTCGCCCTGGGCGGCTCGGGGGTGCGGCCGGCGTTGATCGATCTGCTGGTGGAGATGCTGAACCGTGACGTGGTTCCGGTCGTGCCGGAGCAGGGCTCGCTCGGCGCCAGCGGCGACCTCGCGCCGCTGGCCGCGCTCGCGCTTCCGCTGATCGGCGAGGGCGGTGTCCTCGACGGCGACGGCGCGATCGACGCGCGCGACGCGCTCCGCGCGGCGGGGCTCTCGCCGATCGAGCTCGAGGCGAAGGAGGGCCTCGCGCTCGTGAACGGCACCCAGGGCATGCTCGCGATCGGCGCGCTCGCGCACGCGCGCGCCGAACGGCTCGCCGTCACGGCCGACGTGGTGGCCGCGATGACGATCGAGGCGGCGCTGGGGACCGACGCGCCGTTCGACGAGCGCCTCCACGCCCTCCGCCCGCATCCCGGTCAGGTCGCGAGCGCGGCGAACCTCCGGCGGCTGCTCGCCGGGTCGCCGATCCTCGCGTCGCACCGCGACAGCCCCCACGTCGTGCAGGACGCCTACTCGTTGCGGTGCGCCCCGCAGGTGCACGGCGCGACGCGCGATGCGATCGCGCGGGCCGGCGAGACGCTCACGATCGAGGTCAACGCGGTGTCCGACAACCCGATCGTGTTCGCCGACGACGACGAGGTTCGCAGCGGCGGGAACTTCCACGGCATGCCCGTCGCGCTCGTGCTCGACGCCCTCGCGGCCGCGCTCGTCCCGCTGGCCTCGATCTCGGAACGCCGCCTCTACCGACTGCTCGACCCGACGCTCTCGAACGGCCTGCCGCCGTTCCTCGTGCCGGAGAGCGGGCTGAACAGCGGGTTCATGTTGGTGCAGTACACCGCGGCGTCGCTCGTCTCGGAATCGAAGTCGCTCGCGCACCCCGCGTCGGTCGATTCGATCCCGTCGAGCGCCGGGCAGGAGGACCACGTCAGCATGGGGATGACGTCGGCGCGCCACGCGCGCGAGATCGTCGGGAACGCCGAGACCGTGGTCGCGCTGGAGGCGCTCGCGGCGGCGCAGGCGCTCGATCTGCGCGCGCCGACCGAACCCGGTGCGGCGACGAAGGCGGTCCACGACGCCCTGCGATCGCGGGTGCCGTTCGTCGAGCACGACCGCGGGTTCGCGGGCGACATCGAGCGCGCCGTCGAGCTCGTGCGCGATGGATCGCTCGTCGAGGCGGCGGCGTCGGCGGCCGGTCCGCTGGTCTGACCCCCGCGGGTCGCCGGAAGGCTCGTCGTCCGGGAGGCGCCGCCGCGACGCTCAGCCCACGACCGCGGACGGGTCGCCGACCGTGAGCTCGCCGCCGACGATCGTCGCCGCGACGGGGTTGCGTCCCGGCCGGTAGGGCACGTGGGCGAACGACGGCACGTCGAGGAGGAGCAGGTCGGCGGGCGATCCGACCGCGAGCGTGCCACGGTCGACGCCGAGGACCCACGCGGCGTTCCGCGTGGCGGCCGTCAACGCGTCGAGGGGCGTCAGTCCGTACGCGGCGCACGCGATCGCGATGGCTTCGGGCATCGACGCGACGGGCGACGTGCCGGGGTTCAGATCGGTCGCGATCGCGATCGGAACCTCTGCGTCCCGCAGCGCCGCGACCGGCGGGGCCGCTCCGCGGAGGAAGAACGTCGACGCCGGGAGCAGGACGGCGGCCGTCGATCCGGCGTTCGCCAGCGCCGCGACGCCCTCGACGTTGCAGTGGTTCAGGTGGTCCACGCTGCGGGCTCCGAGCCGCACGGCGGTGGACGTGGCGCCGACGTCGGTGAGCTGATCGGCATGGACGCGCAGCGGCAGTCCGGCCGCAGCGGCGGCGCCGGCGACGCGCGTGAGGTCGTCGAGGTCGAACGCGATGCGCTCCACGTAGACGTCGACCTGGTCGACGAGGTCCTCACCGGCGGCGGCGGGGATCAGGTCGTCGCAGACCGCCGTCACCCATGCCGAGCGCTCGACACCGCGTGGGACGGCGTGGCACGCGAGCAACGTGACCCGGCACGTCTGCCGCACCCGTCCGGCGAGCGCGCGAGCGAGACGCGCCTGACGGAGCTCGCCGTCGACGGACAGGCCGTAGCCGGTCTTCAGCTCGATGGTCGTCGTGCCCGTGGCGAGCATGTCGGAGGCGAGCCGCTCCGAGAAGGCGAGCACCTCGTCGTCTCCCGACTCGGCGAGCATCCGCGCCGAGCGGAAGATCCCTCCCTCCTCGCCGTGGAGGTCGGCGTACGAACGTCCGGCGAGCCGCGCTTCGAACTCGTCGGCGCGCCACCCGACGAAGGGCAGGTGCGTGTGGCAGTCGACGAATCCGGGAACCAGCGTTCCGCGATCGGGGCTGCCGGCGGGTTCGCCGACGTCGCCGGGGAGGTCGTCGGCGGGCCCGACGAACGTCACCACGCCGTCACGCCACGCGACGCCGACGGCGCCCGGGCGCTCGATCGCGGCCAGGTCCGCGCCCCGCCGCGGCACGTCGCTGCCGGGCGTCGCGATCGCCGCCGCGACGATCGCACCCCGGGCGCCGTCCACGGGCCGAGCATGCCACGGTGGCCGGCGCGCGGGGGAGGGGTCCCGCGGGCGCGAACCGAGCACCCGATCGGGTCGGCTGACGGCGCGGAAAAGCGCTTGCGCAATCGCGGCGCGAGGTATACGCTCCGCGCCATCCGGTCCTGGGGGCCGGTCCTGGGGGTGATGTCGGTGTCGCGCCGGTCCGTTCGTTTCCTCGCGCTGTCAACGGTGCTGTCGTTCGTGCTCGCCGCGTGCGGTTCCGACGGAGGTGACACGGCCGACGACGGCGCCAGCCCGACCGGCGGCGGCGAGCCCGCGGAGCTCGGCGGCACGCTCGTGATCTCGAACTGGGACGCGTACATGCCCGAGGACCTGATCCCCAACTTCGAAGCAGAGACCGGCGTCGACGTGGAGCTCGCGGTCCACACCACGAACGAGGACATCATGGGCAAGCTCCAGGCCCAGAACGGCACCGGCTTCGATGTCGTGTTCGTCTCGGGGCCGTTCGTGCAGGCGCTGGCGAACCAGGGCTGGGCGGCGGAGCTCGACCACTCGAAGATCCCGAACGCCGAAGGCCTCGCGCTCGAGGCGACGCAGCTCGGCTACGACCCGGGCAACCGCTACTCGATGCCGTACGCGTGGGGCACCACGGGCATCTGCTATCGCAGCGACCTCGTGGACGAGGCGCCGACGAGCTGGGAGCTGTTCCGCGATCCGCCCGCCGACCTCGACGGCAAGATGACGATGCTCGGCACCGACCGGTGGCTGCTGCAGCCGGCGTTGCTGTCGCTCGGCTAATCGATCAACACGACCGACCCGGGGCAGATCGAGGAAGCGGTCGCGTGGACCGAGGAGGCGAAGGGCCATCTGCTCGGCTTCGACGACACGACGTTCTTCTCGAAGCTCGTGTCGGGCGAGGCGCTCGCCGTGCACGCCTGGGACGGCTGGTGCA
>DATHTO010000134.1:0-1503 GCA_035463115.1 Actinomycetota bacterium
GGCGAGGAGCGCGCGGTTCAGCTCGGTCGGCACGCCGGAGACCTCCTCCACGGGCGCGTCGAGCCGCCAGAAGAGCGGCGCCATGTTGACGTACGAGATGCGCCCGAGACGGATCATGACGCGGCCACCCACTGGAAGAACGTGACGAGGTTGCCGTCGCCGTCGAGCGTCGCGAACTCGCGCGTCCCGAAGTCCGTCGCGGAGACGCCGTTCACCGAGACCGGGTGGAGCACGTCTCTCGCGCGCAGCTCGGCGTAGAGCTCGTCGACACCGTCGACCTCGATGCGACAGCTCGCAGTGCCGGCGATGAAGGACTCGGCCCCGGAGCGGACGGGATGCTCGAACGAGCTCCGCTCGCGCCAGCTCTCGTCCCCGGCCTGCCACAGGTGGAGGACGGCGGCGTCCCGGCCGAGCACCGCGAAACCGCCGTCGTGGTGCACGACGTCGAATCCGAGCCGGTCGCGGTAGAACCCGACGGCCGCCGCCGTGTCGCGCACCGGGAGCGCCGGGATCGTGCGGGCGAGCGTCACCATCGACGCTCCCCGGTGGAAGCGAGAGTCGGGCGCGTCTGAATACGGGTCCCAACCCGCCCGCCTACCACGCCGAGCGTAACCCGCAAGAACGCACGCGTGTGTGCCGCACCGTGACGAATGTGTGTCAACCGTCCCACCGCCGCAGCTCGTTGTAGAGCGTGTCCCGCTGCACGGGCACGCGACCGGCCTCGCGCACGTACCGCACGAGCTCGGAGATCTTCTGCTCCGTCTCCGTCGTCGCGCCGGCCGCGTGGAAGATCGTCTCGCGCACGACCGTCCCCTGCACGTCGTTCGCGCCGAAGTGCAGCGCGACCGCGGCCAGCGGCATCCCCATCATGATCCAGGAGGCCTTCACGTGGGCGACGTTGTCGAGCATGAGCCGCGACACGGCGATCACCTTCAGGTCGTCCGTCCCCGCCGACTGCTTCCAGCCGCGCCGCTCGAACACCGTGTTCTCCGGGTGGAAGGCGAGCGGGATGAACGCGAGGAACCCGCCCGTCTCGTCCTGGAGCGAACGCAGCCGGAGCAGGTGGTCGATCCGCTCCTCGTACGTCTCCACGTGCCCGTAGAGCATCGTGCAGTGCGTGGGGATCCCAAGCCCGTGCGCGGTCCGGTGCGTCTCGAGCCAGATGTCCGGATGCTCCTTCCCGGGCGCGATCAGCCGGCGCACACGGTCCGCGAACACCTCCGCGCCGCCGCCCGGGAGCGACCCGAGGCCCGCGTCGCGCAGCTCGCGCAGCACCGCCTCGTGGGACAGCCCCGAGAGCGTCGTCATGTGGTGGATCTCGCTCGCCGTGTAGCACTTGAGGTGCACGTCCGGCATGGCCGTGTGGAGCTTCCCGATCGTCTCGACGTAGAAGTCGAAGCCGACGTGCGGGTTCTCGCCGTTCACCATGTGGATCTCGGTGAACCCGGTCAGCTCGCGCTGCGCGAGCGCGTCGGCGACGAGCTCGTCCGGCGTCTGCGTGTA
>DATHTO010000135.1:0-66949 GCA_035463115.1 Actinomycetota bacterium
CGGCCCGATCCCGCGCTTCGACGGCACGAACTGGGACCTCACGGTCTCGGGGCTCGTCGAGGAGCCGTTCACGCTCACCTACCAGGAGCTCCGGGCGCTTCCGAACGTCACGGTCGACGCCGACATGCACTGCGTCACGGGGTGGAGCACGCTCGACAACACGTGGGAAGGGGTCGCGTTCCGGACGATCGTGGAGCGTGCGAAGCCCCGACCCGAGGCGAAGTGGGTCATCTCGCATTCGCCGGGCTACTCGGCGAACCTGTCGCTCCAGGCGATGCTCGACGACGACGTGCTGCTCGCCTGGCGGAACCACGGCGAGGACCTCACCGACGAGCACGGATGGCCGCTGCGGCTCGTCGTCCCGAAGCGCTACGCCTGGAAGAGCACGAAGTGGCTGACCGGCCTCGAGTTCACGGCCGAGAACCGGCGTGGGTTCTGGGAGATCCGCGGCTACCACGTGCACGCCGAGCCGTTCGCCGAAGAGCGGTACGCGCACCAGGAGCACGCCCGGGCCGAGCTCGAGCCGTAGCGCGACGACCTTGACCGGTGCGGCGCGGGCTGGCTAGCGTTCGTCCGCGATGCTGCGTCGTTCCGTCCTCCTGACCGTCGCATCCCTGCTGGGCGCGGTGGCGATCGCGTCACCGGCCGGCGCCGCCGATCCGCCCAGGATCGCGGCCGTCGGCGACATGGTGTGCGACGGGCCGCCGTCCGACGGCGCCGACCCGACCTCCGACGATCGACGGATCGTGCGAGGCTTCTGTCAGTACGGCAAGGTGTCGGATCTCGTCGTCGAGGGCGATTACGACCGGTTCCTGCCCCTCGGCGACCTGCAGTACTACTTCGGGGCCTTGCAGGCGTTCCGGCGTTGGTACGACCCAACGTTCGGTCGCGTCAAGCGGATCACGTCGCCCGTGCCGGGCAACCACGAGGCGTACTCGGTCGACGCCGACGGCAACCCGTTCGCCGGGTATCGCGCCTACTTCGGCGAGCGCGCGAACTGGAACCGGCGGGGCGGGTCGTACTCGTTCGACATCGGGGACTGGCACGTCGTGGTGGCCAACTCGGAGTGGTGCCGCCGCTACACGTACCTGTTCGAGGACGGCCGCTGGAGCCGGATCCCGATGTGGTCCGAGGGGAGCCCGTGGGGCTGTCACGCCGGCGATCCCCTGCGGACGTGGCTCGAGCGTGACCTCGAGCGACACGCGGACACCGAGTGCACGCTGCTCGCCTTCCACCATCCTGCGTTCTTCTGGGCGGGTTCCCCCGACGGCCCGGACACGATCCGTCACGGCGCTTGGTACTCGCTCGCGCGACCGCTCTACCGCGAGTTCCATCGGAGCGGCGGCGACGTCGTGCTGACGGGGCACGAGCACTTCTACGAGCGCCTCGAACCGATCGACGCTCGCGGACAGCTCGATCCCGAGTACGGCTTCACCCAGTTCATCGTCGGCACGGGCGGCGACACCCTCGGGCGCGTTCCGCGGGCGAGCCTGATGCCGCCGCAGGTCGCGGTCGCGCGCGACGACGCGTTCGGCATCCTGGAGATGGAGCTGCGTTCCGGCGGGTACGACTGGCGGTTCGTCCCGGCGGACGGGAGCCCCGGATCGTGGCGTCGATCCGGCCGCCACGGGTTCCGGATCTTCGAGAACGGCGACGGCGGTGGCGTGGTGGACGAGGGAACGGGCACCTGCCACGGCCCGCCTCCGTCGCAGGGGTAGCGGTCGCTCGGATCCCAGACGCGGGACGTCCGACCCGAGGCGCGCGGAGCCGGTCAGGCCATGTACAGCGTGATCGTCTGACCGTAGTCCACGGTCGTGCCGGCCGGTGGCAGTTGGCTCAGCACGTTCGAGCCGTCGGTCCCCGGCACGGCGAGGAACGCGACGTTCAACCCCCACCGATCGGCGAGCGTCTGGGCCTCGGCGCGGCTCAGACCTACGAAGCTGGGAGCGGGGAACCGCTCGGGGCCGAGCGACACCGTGATCGAGACCGTGGACGCGTAGGGCGCCGACGTGCCCTGATCCGGCGTCACCGAGAGCACCAGGCCTTTCTCGACCTTGCCGGAGAAGTCGCTCGCTTCTTCGACGACGAAACCCGCGTTCCGGAGGACCTTCGTGGCCCGCTCCGCGGTCATCCCCACGACCGAAGGGACGTCGACGGGCGCGTGGCCCTTGCTGATCACGACCGAGATGTCGGAGCCCTGCGGGGCGCTGGAGCCCGGCGGTGCGCTCTGGCGCATCACGTGCCCTTCCGGGATCGTGTCGTGGTACGCCTCACGGACGTCCTCTCCGAGTGAGAGCTTCGCCTCGCCGAGTTCGTCTCGAGCCTTCTCGAGCGTCAAGCCGATCAGCTCGGGCACGTCGACGGGCGGCGCGCCGAGCGACGGGACGAGGACGACGGTGGCCCCTTCGTCCAGCTCCGTTCCCGATGCCGGCCGCTGCGCCACGACGCGGCCTTCGGCGATCCGGAGGTCGTAGCGCCCTTCGTCGAGCCGGACCGTCAGGCCGAGGTCGCCGAGCGCCGCGCGGGCGCTCTCGACCGTGCGGTCGGTCAACGGCGGGACGATCGCGGTCTTGGGGACCAGGTAGGTCCAAGCGCCCCAGGCAGCGGTCGCGATCGTCGCGACGACGAGCAGCCACAGGAGCGTCTTCCGGAAGCGCCGTCGCTTCGTGCGCTCCACCCTCGGGATCGTCTCGGTCTCGATCATCCGCACGACGGCCGTATCGTCGGCGTCGCCGGTCACCTCGGGGAGGTCGTCGACGAGCGCGCCCAGCGAGCGAGCCGACGGGAGCTGACGCGCGATGGTCTCCAGGTCCATGCGCATCGCTCGTGCCGACTCGGGCCGCAGCTCGCGGTCGCGGTCGGTCGCGCTCGCGACGAAGCCGTCGAGGTCGGCGCCGACGTCCGACACGAGGGACGACGGGGCCGGCACCCGGTCCGACAGGTGCTTGTACGCGATCGACATCGGCGTCTCGCCCGTGAACGGCAGGCGGCCGGTCACGAGCTCGTACGTGACGATGCCGAGGGAGTACAGGTCGCTGCGCGGATCGGCGGGCTCGCCCCTGATCTGCTCGGGGGCGAGGTACTGCACCGTCCCGGTGACGGCGCCGGCGTGCGTCGCGCGGCTGTCAGCGAAGGCGCGCGCGAGTCCCAGGTCGGTCAGCTTGACCACGCCGTCGGCCGTCACGAGGACGTTCTCGGGCTTGAGGTCCCGATGCACGATCCCCTTCGCATGGGCGTGCTCGAGCGCCTGCAGGGTCTGTCTGACCACCTCGGCAGCCTGCGCGGGCGCCAGCTTCACGTGGGCGTTGAGCAGGTCGCGCACGGAGCGGCCGTGCACGTATTCCATCACCATGTAATAGATGCCGTCGACGGAGCCCCAGTCGTAGACGGCGACGATGTTCGGGTGGTTCAGGGTCGCGGCGGCCCTGGCCTCGCGTCGGAATCGCTCGACGAACGCCTGGTCGCCGGCCAGGGACCGATGGAGCACCTTGATCGCGACCTCGCGCGACAGGACCGCGTCGTGGGCACGGAAGACCTCACCCATGCCGCCGGCCGCGATCCGCTCCACCACGTGGTAGCGGCCGTCGAGGGTGACGAGTGCATGGCCTGCCGCCTCAGCGGGAGCCTGCTCGTGTGCGATGCTCCTGGACGTGGCTCTCCTCCCATGGGGGAAGCGCTCGGAAGGCGCGTCCGGGCGGATTCTAGGGCCGCGAGGAGGCCGAACCGTGGAGGCTCCGCCAACTGGATCGGACCGTGCGGACGCCGCGTCCGCGGCGCTGAAGGCGCGGCTGGACGAGATCGAGGCCGCCGTCGCCTCCGACGGAGCGGATCTCAAGGCGCTCGGCTTCTGGCGGATCGTCGCGACCGTGAAAGGCGACCGAGCCCTGATCGCCGCCCATGCCGACCAGATCGGCCGGATCGACGCGGCGGCGTTCCGCCGGTTCGTCGGGCGCTGGCGCGTCCGGGCGGCGGTCGGAACGGCCGTGCTGGTGGCGGGTGCCCTGACGGGGCTCGCGGCTGCGATCGTCGGTTCCCTCGTCGACGAGCCGACGTGGTCGGGCCTCCTGCTCGTCGCCGCCGGCGCGATCTGGACGGTCGCGCTCCACAGCCCGACGCATCACCTGATCGGCTGGCTTGCGGGGATCCGCTTCACCGACTACTTCGTCGGAGGACCGCCGCCGCCCAGGCCCGGGATCAAGACCGACTACGCCACCTACCTACGCGCCGACCCCTCGAGCCGCGCCTGGATGCACGCGAGCGGCGCGATCGCGACGAAGGCCGCCCCGTTCCTCGCGCTGGCGTTCGTGCCGGCGTCCACGGCGCCGTGGTGGGCCGCCGCGGCGCTCGTCGTCCTCGGCGTCGTGCAGATCGTGACCGACGTCGTCTTCAGCGTCCGGTCCGGGGACTGGAAGAAGTTCCGCCGCGAGCGTGCCGTCGCGCGAGCCGGTCTGTCGGGGGCGGCGTCGCGGCCCGTGCACTGAGCCGACCGGCGCGCCGGTCGCGTCCGCACGCGATCGGCCGGGGCGATCCGCGACCCTGGGGTATCCTGCGTTGCACGCACGGGGAGTCCGGGTCGACCGGGCTGAGAGGCGGGCTGAGGCGCCCGCGACCCGCAGACCTGATCCGGACCATGCCGGCGGAGGGAGCGCGATGACGGGACATCGACCGATCGACCGCGCGAGGCTTCGCCTGTACGTCGTGACGTCGTCGGCGTTCCGCGGTCGTTCCCACCTCGACGTCGCGTCGGCGGCGATCGAAGGCGGCGCTACCGCCGTGCAGCTGCGCGCTCCCGAGCTCGCCGAGTACGAGGCCTACGCGGTGGCACGGGAGCTCGTCGCGCGATCGCGCCCGCACGGTGTGCTTGCGATCGTGAACGACCTCGTCGACGTCGCCGTTGCGGCGCGCGCCGACGGTGTCCACGTCGGGCAGACCGACGGGCCCTCGAAGGCGCGACCCGCGCTCGGCCGCGACGGCATCCTCGGGGTGAGCGTCGCGACCGTCGAGGATGCGCGCCGAGCGGAGCTCGAGGGCGCCGACTACGTCGGCCTCACCGTTCGGAGCACCGCCACGAAGCCCGATGCCGAGCCCGTCGGCATCGACGGCCTCCGTGCCGTCGCCGAGGCGACGGCGCTCCCGGTGGTGGCGATCGGCGGCATCGACGCGGCGAACGTCGCCGATGCGATCGCGGCCGGCGCGGCCGGCGTCGCCGTCGTATCGGCCGTGGCCGCGGCCGACGACCCCGTCTCGGCGGTCCGTGAGCTCCGCGCCGCGGTCGACGCCGCGCTGGCCGACGCGGAACGGACGAGCGCGTGAGCGAACAGCGCACGGGCAAGGCGACGCCCGAGATCTTCGAGCAGCTGATCCTCCGGCGGCTCGGCGCCGACGATCCCGACGTGCTGACGCCGCCGCGGCACGGCGTCGACGTGGGCGTCGCCCGCGTCGCGCCGGGCGTCGTGATGGCATTGACGGCGGACCCCGTCTTCGTCGTGCCGGCGTACGGCTGGGAACGAGCGGCGTGGTTCGCCGTCCACATCCTGGCATCCGACGCCGCAACGTCCGGGCTGCCGCTCCGGTGGATGGCCGTCGACCTGAACCTGCCACCCGAGCTCGACGACGACGGCCTCGCGGCGCTCTGGGACGCGTTCCACCGGACGTGCGCCGATCTCGGGATCGCCGTCGTCACCGGCCACACCGGTCGGTACGACGGGTGCACGTGGCCGATGGTCGGAGGCGCGACGTGCATGGCGCTCGGCTCCGAGGACGCGTACGTGACGCCCGAGATGGCGAGCCCCGGCGACGTCGTCGTCGTGACGAAGGGCGCCGCGATCGAGGCGACGGCCCTGTTCGCGGCCACGTTCCCCGAGCGCCTCGCCCAGGGCGTCGGTGACGGGGTCGTGCGCGCCGGTGACGCCCTGTTCGAGGCCATGACCGTCGTCCCCGAGGCGATCGTCGCGCGCGAGTACGGCGTGCGCGACGCCGGCGTGACGTCGATGCACGACGCGACCGAGGGAGGCGTCGTCGGTGGACTGCTCGAGGTCGCGGCGGCGTCGGGCGTGGGCGTGCGGGTGGAGCGCGACGCGATCCCGATCCGTCCCGAGGTCCGTGCGATCTGCGACCACGTCGGCATGGATCCGCTCGTCTCGATCAGCGAGGGGACGCTCATCGCGACGGTTCGGCCCGAGCACGCCGATGGTTTCGTTCGTGCGCTCACGTCGGCCTCGATCGAGGCCGCGATCGTCGGCGAGATCCTGCCTCCCGACGAGGGCCGGATGCTCTCCACGCCCGAGGGGCTCGAGCCGCTCAGGCATCCCGGACTGGATCCGTTCTGGCCGGCGTTCGGCGCCTGGGCGTCGGAGGCCGCGACGTCGCGAGCATGAGCCGCACGCCCCGCGACGCGTCGTGGGCACGCTGATGCGCCCGCTCCCGACGTCGAGCCGCCGATAGGGTGAGCCCGTGGACGTGGTGTGCATCGGCGACGTGATGCTCGACGTCCGTGCCGACGCGGGAGCGTTGGCCCGAGGCGGTGACGTCCACGGGCGCGTGCTCGTGCAGCCCGGTGGCACGTCGGCGAACGCGGCGGTGTGGGCCTCGTCGAGCGGGGCGGCGGCGTCCGTGATCGGCGCGATCGGCGACGACGTCGCCGGCGATCTCCTGCTGGCCGCCCTCGCGGAACGTGGCGTCGGGACCGACGGCGTCGTCCGCAGCGCGGAGCCGACGGGCACGATGCTCGTCGTGCACGAGGCAGGGGAGCGCTCGATGGTGGCCGACCGGGGGGCGAACGCGTCGCTCGTCGCGAGCGACCTGCCCGCGCGCATCGAGGCCGAGGCCGTCCTGATCAGCGGATACCTCCTCCTCCAGCCTCCGACCACCGGCGTCGCCGTCGCGGCGATCGAACGGGCCGACGCCGCGATCGTCGCGGTCGAGACGGCGTCGTGGCCGCTCGTCGCGTCGTTCGGCGTGGAGGCGTTCTTCGAGGCGACCGTGAGCGCCGGCGCGGTCCTCGCGAACGGACGCGAGGCGGCGGTGCTCACCGGCTGCGACCCGGACGACGCGTGCCGGAAGCTCGGGGAGCGGTTCCGCATCGCCGCCGTCAAGCGCGGCGCCGACGGTGCGTGCCTGAGCGTCGACGGCGTGTTCGCGGCCTCGGGGTCGCCGGTCGTCGAGGAGCGCGATCCGACCGGGGCCGGTGACGCCTTCGATGGGGTGCTGCTCGCGTCCCTCGCGCGCGGTTCCGACGCACGGGCGGCGCTGACGGCGGCGTGCGCGGCCGGCGCGACGGTCGCCGCGAGCCTGAGCGCGTGGCCGGAGCGTCGACGGGGATGACGCCGTGACGTTCCGGATCGGCGAGGAGGTGCGGGACGCGCTCGCGGGGGGCGTCGGCGTCGTCGCCCTCGAGACGAGCGTGATCGGCCAGGGCCTCCCGCGCCCCCGGAACGTCGAGTGCATCGAGCGCATGTCCGGCGCGATCCGCGCCGCAGGGAGCGTGCCGGCCTGGATCGGGGTCGTCGACGGCGCCCTCACCGTGGGACTCACCGACGAGGCGCTCGGCAGGTTCACGGAGCCCGGCGTCGCGACGAAGGTCGCCAGGCGGGACTATCCGATCGCCGTCGCGTCGGCGGCGCTGGGTGCGACCACCGTCTCGGCGACGATCTGGGCGGCCGCGAAGGCGGGCATCGCCGTCGGCGCGACGGGCGGCATCGGCGGCGTGCATCCGGGCGACGAACCCGACGTCTCGGCGGATCTCTTGGAGCTCGCGCGCACCCCGGGCATGCTCGTGTGCTCGGGACCGAAGTCGATCATCGACCCGTTCGCCACGGCCGAGCGGCTCGAGGAGCTCGGGGTCGCGCTCGTGGGGTTCGGCGTCGACCGGCTCCCGTTCTTCCTCGCGCGGGAGGCGCCCGTCGAGCTCGAGCACCGTGTCGATTCGGCCGCCGACGCCGCGGCCGTCGCGTCGGCGGCGAGGCGGCTCGGCACCTCGTCGACCGTGCTCCTGTGCAACCCGGTGCCGCCGGGCCTCGAGATGGACCGCGACGAGGTCGCCTCGGCCGCCGACGAGGCCGAGCGACGCGCGGACGCGGACGGCGTCGACGGCAAGGCGCGGACGCCGTACCTCCTCGCCGCGCTCGCCGAGATCACCGGCGGCCGCTCGCTCGAGGCGAACCTCGCGCTCCTGGAGGACAACGCCCGCGTCGCGGCGGAGGTCGCGGCGGCGGTCGTCACGCCGGAACGACGCGACGCTACCGGAGCCAGGTCTTCGCGATCGCCTTCGTGAAGTTCCAGCCGTAGCGGAGCGACTTGGGCTTCTTCGACTCCCCGCCCCGGCGCGTCAGGAACGTCACGGGGACCTCCGTGACGCGGGCGTGCTGGCGGAGGGCCTCGATCGTGACCTCGGAGGTCCAGAACTGGTCCTGCTCGAGGATCAGCCGTCGGAGGGTATCGGCGCGCGTGGCGCGATAGCCGCTCGAGATGTCGGTCACGCGCTGTCCCGTGAGCACCGTGACGATCCACGAGAAGAAGTGCACGCCGACGTGGCGCAGGATCGGGCCGCGCTCGTAGTCGCCGAGCATCCGCGACCCGTTCACGTGGTCGGCCTCGTCGTCGACGATCGGCTTCAGCAGCACCGGGAGCTCCTCCGGCAGGTGCTGGCCGTCGGCATCGAGGGTCACGACGACGTCGGCGTCGAGCTTCAGCGCGATGTCGTAGCCGACCCGCAGCGCGAGCCCACCGCCACGTCTGATCGGGAGCTGGGCGACGAGGGCGCCGGACTTCCGCGCCGCTTCGGCGGTGCCGTCCTCGGAACGGTCGTCGACGACGATCGGCAGCACCTTGAAGCCTTCGACGAACTCGGGCATCGCGTCGAGCACGGCACCCACGTTCTCGGCCTCGTTGTACGCGGGCGAGACCGTCACGAGCAGCGGGCCGTCGCCGCGGCGACGTTCCGCCTCCTGCCAGTCGAAGCGTTCGACGCCGAGGGACTCCACCAGCAGGCGGATGCTGCGCTCGTTCCGATCGGCGATCGCTTGCTGGCGGAAGACGAGCATGAACATCAAGGCCGAGGCGACCAGCAGCAGCCCGATCAGCCGGCCGTTGTTCCCCGGCTCGAAGTTGAAGCTCTCGAAGAGGGGGTTGAACGCCGAGGGCGCGATCGCGAGCAGGACGACGCCGAGCGTGACGGCGAAGCCGATGATCAGGCTGAGCCGGCTGATGTCCCGACGGACGTACCGTCGCGCGATCGCGACGAAGAAGCCGAGCGCGACGAGCCCGCCGATGAGCCGGAGCGCCTCCATCTCAGGCGGTGGAGGCGCCTCCGGGCCGCCATCGGTCGCGCGGAAGGATGTGGTCGTCGATCACGCGCCCCCGGAACCGCTCGATCGCCGAGAACATCGAGCCGATCAGCGTCTCGTTCAGGAGGTGCGGCTTCAGCCCGAGGTCGAGCAGCTTCGTGTGCTTGGCGTTGTAGTAGTGCTCCTCGAGCTCGACGCGCGGATTGTCGATCGCTCGCACGTCGACGTCGAGGCCCACCTGCGCGCCGGCCTTCTGGACGTGCTCGGCGAGCTCGACGACCGAGAACTGCTCGGTGAACTGGTTGAACACGCGGAACTCACCCCGCTCGGCCGGATGCGTCACCGCGAGCTCGACGCATCGGAGGGTGTCGACGATGTTCAGGTAGCCGCGCGTCTGACCGCCCTTGCCGTAAACGGTGAGCGGGTGCCCGATCACCGCCTGCAGGCAGAACCGGTTCAGGGCGGTGCCGAACACGTCGTCGTAGTCGAACCGCGTCAGCAGCCGGTCGTCGAGCGCCGTCTCGTCGGTGTGGATGCCGTAGACGACGCCTTGGTTCAGGTCGGTCGCGCGCAGCCCCCAGATCCGACAGCCGAAGTGGATGTTGTGGGAGTCGTGCACCTTCGACAGGTGGTACATCGAGCCCGGCAGCTTCGGGAACGGAAGGTAGTCCTCGCGCCCGTTGTGTCGGATCTCGAGGTACCCCTCCTCGATGTCGATGTTGGGCGTTCCGTACTCGCCCATCGTGCCGAGCTTCACGAGGTGCGCGTCGGGCGTGATGTCGCGCATCGCCCACAGGATGTTGAGGGTGTTCACCACGTTGTTCGTCTGCGTGAAGACGGCGTGCTCGCGATCCTTCATCGAGTACGGCGCGCTCGGCATCTCGCCGTAGTGGACGATCGCCTCCGGCTCGAACGAGCGGAACAGCTCCTCGACGACGGACCAGTCCGTGAGATCGCCCTCGGTGACGCCGATCTCCTTGCCCGTGACGTCCTTCCATGCGGCGGCGCGGGACGGAAGGTCGTCGGCGATCGGCGTGAGCGAGTCGGTCCCGGCCTCGCGGTGAGCGTCGCGACGGAGGTAGTTGTCGACGACGTGGACCTCGTGCCCACGGTTCGAGAACCGCATCGCGGTGGGCCAGCCGAGGTATCCGTCGCCGCCGAGGATCAGGATGCGCATGGTCGTTCCTCGATGTCCGTGGGGGGTCGGGGGAGTCTACCGCGCCTCGGCCGGCCGGCCGAGGTCGAACGGCATCATCGGGCCAGGTCAGCGAGCGCGTCGAGGACGCGATCGACCTCGTCGGTGGTGTGGTAGTGGCAGAACCCGATCCGGACGGCGCCGCCCGTGTCGTTGAGCCCGAGCCGGTCGTACAGCTCGATCGCGTAGTAGTGGCCGTCCCACACGTGGATCCCGCGGTCGGCGAGCGCCGCGGCGGTGTCGAGCGGATGCTGGTCGCCCAGCCGGATCGCGAACGTCGGCGTGCGCTCGCCGACACGAGCGGGATCGGCGATGCCCGACAGGCGCGCGGCGTCGATCGTCGCGAGCCCGTCGAGGAAGCGGGTCGTGAGGACCCGCTCGTGGGCCTCGATCTCGGCGAACCCTGCCTCGATAGCCGCGGCGCGCGACGGGTCGGCGGGCGTTCCGTAGGTCGTGCCGATCGAGGCCAGGTAGTCGATCGCCGCGATCGTGCCGGCCATCGCCTCGTGGTTCTGCGTCCCGGTCTCCCAGCGACCCGGGTTCGTGTCGTCCGCGGGCCGCAGCTTGTACGGCTCCCAGGTCTCGAGTAGTTCGCGGCGCGCGGCGAGGACCCCTTGGTGCGGGCCGAAGTACTTGTACGGCGACGACGTCACCAGGTCGGCGCCGAGGGAGCGCAGGTCGATGCTGCGGTGCTGCGCGAGGTGCACGCCGTCGACGGCGACGATCGCGCCGGTGACCTTCGCCCTGCGGATCAGGTCGATCGCCGGCGTGATCGTTCCCACGGCGTTCGACGCGAGCGTGAACGCGACCAGCGCCGTGCGGTCGCTCAGCACCGCGTCGAACGATGACGGGTCGAGCGTCGCGTCGTCCTCGCGGACGTCGACCCAGCGCACGGTCGCGCCGGCGTCCTCGGCCGCCAGGATCCACGGGCGGATGTTCGCGTCGTGATCGAGACGGGTGACGACGACCTCGTCGCCCGGTCCGATCGTCCTCGCGAACGAACGGGACAGGTGCAGCAGCAGCGTGGTGGTGTTCGCTCCGAAGACGATGCCGTCGGGATCGGCGCCGAGCAGATCGGCGGCTGCGACGTGCGCGTCCGCGATCAGCTGATCGGTCTCGCGGCTCGTGGCGAAGGCGCCGTGCGTGTTCGAGGCGCCCCGGCGCAGATGCGCTCCGATCGCGTCGATCACCGTGTCGGGCGCCTGCGAACCGCCCGGCGCGTCCGCCAGCACGAGCGGACGACGGTCGGGTCCCTGGCGCGCGAGCGCGGGGAACCGCTGACGGAGCTCCTTCACGGCGGTGTCGTCCACCGCCAGAGGCTCCCATACGCGGCGGTGGCGCGACGACGCCGGGAAGGCCGGAGACGCCCGTTCGGGCGCCTCCGGCCGTGGGTGCGGGAAGCCGGTCGGCTACACGGTGCCGGTGTCGAGCTCGCGCTGGAGCGTCGCGGAATCGAGGCCTTCCCTCCGCGCGCGCAGATCGACGTAGAGGACGACGCTCACGAGCGCGTAGAACGGCGCGGTGATCACCGAGCCGATCGCGCTCGTCAGCCAGATGCCGATCACCGAGTCGCCGCCGAGCGCTCCGATGATGCCGGAGACGATCCCCGAGATGATCGCCGCCACGAGGATCGCCCCGAGGACGTGCCACCACTTCCCCGACACGAGGTTCCACGATCGCGACATCGAATCGGTCACCCCGCGCCGTTCGATGATGAACGCCGGCACGGCCATGGAGAGGAAGACGAGCAGGATCACGCCGGGGATGATCAGCAGGGCGAAGCCGATGCCGACCACGATCGCGATCAGCAACGACAGCCCGATCAGTCCTGCGAGCCGGGACAGGGCCGCGCGGTAGCTCTCGCCGACGTCGATCGGACGTCCGCTGAGCGCTCCGGCCGCTCCGCGGGTCAGGGCACCCGTGAGGAGCATCCAGATCGCCGCGCTGATGAGGCCGAGCAGGACCGATGCGAGGATCGCCTGTCCGAAGCTCGACCCTCCGTCGGTCACGCTGATCTCACCGGTCTCCTCGTTCACGCTGATCTCGCTGACGACGTCGTCGACCAACGCGTCGGTGAGGACCGCCTGGATCAACGTGAGCGGGACGACGACGACCGCCGCGATGATGAGCAGCTGCGCCGCGTTGCGCTTGTAGAGATCGAACGCCGTCGACAGGATGTCGCCGATGCCCCTCGGTGCGAAGCCGCGGCTTCCCTCGCCTTCGGATGGCGGGGGCGGCGGCGGGGGAGGTGCAGACCCACCCATGTTGTCCATGCCGTCCTCCTTCGGCCGATCCGGCGCGAACGGCCGGAGCCCGGCGGAATCCTATGCCCGCCGTTCCGCGGGTTGTGGGAGGTTCACGGCGGCGCGGTCGCGTCGGCGCGCAACGTCGGTTCGGTCCACGACGGGTCGGGACGCCAGTCGCTCCAGTCACGGTCGAAGGGCGATCGACGATCGCGGACGTGCGCGACGGCGCGTTCACCCCACATCCGGAACGTCGCCGCGTCGTCGGCGCTGAAGATGCCGCGAGCGACGGCCTCGGCGAGCTCGTCCTCGTCCTTCCACCGCCACGACGAGCGGTCCGGCGCGATCACGACGTCGAGCACGTGCTCGACCGTGTCGTAGCCGATCGCCGACGGCACGAGCGGCGACTGGAGGTTCACGTAGAAGGCCGGCGTCCCACCGCCGGGCGCGTACGCGTGGAGCACGGCGTATGCGACGTCGGGGAAGGCGAACGACAGGACGCCCGCGTCGCCGCGCCGCTGCTCGGCGAGCGACCAGTCGTCCGCGTACAGCCGGAGCGCCTCGCCGGCGTCGTCGACCGGGACGAGCGCCGTGACGCCGGCCGGGACGTAGAACATCCGGAGCGCCGGTGCGTCGGCCACGACGATCGCGGGTCGCGCGTACCAGACGCGGCCGAGCCAGAGTTCCCGCAGGACGACGTGGTCACCCGGGTGACGTCGTTCCGGCACGATGGGGTGCGTCGGCATCGCGGCAGCGTAGGTGCCGCCGGATCCCGAGGTCGAACGGCGCGACCTTGACGGGCGTCGGACGGTCGGCGTATCGTCGCCCTCCCGTCCGAACGTACGTTCGATTCGACCACGGGCACGGCCTTTCCGGGAGCGGCGGTGACGAAGCGGTTCGATGAGGAGATCCGGGTCGAGCGCGACGCGGGGATGCCCGCGGCGTTCGAGTGGCGCGGGACCCGCTACGACGTCGTCGACGTGATCGGCAAGTGGCGCATCGAAGGCCGGTGGTGGGACGACGGGCGAGACCGGGAGTACTGGCGCGTCGAGGCCCGCGGCGGCGCCGTGTGGGACCTGTACCACGACCGCCAGCGCGACCGATGGCACATGGAGCGGCTCTGGGACTGAAGCGTCGATACGCTGGACCGATGACCGCCGCCTTCGTCCGCGACGCGGCCACCGGCCGATGACCACGCCGGCGGTCATCCCACTCCTCACCTCCGAGGTGCGGTTCCCGCCGGCCGACCCTGCGCCGCCCGATCCACGCTGGCTGCCGATCGTCGCCCACGCCGTCGTCCACCGGGACGGCGTGTTCCTGTTCGACACCGGCGTCGGCACCGGTGACGACGAGATCGACGCGTGGTTCTCACCCCGCGTGACGCTCGTCGACGATGCTCTCGCGGCGGCCGGCGTGGCGATCGACGAGGTCGCCGGCGTCGCGAACTGCCATCTGCACTTCGACCACGGCGGCCAGAACGGCCGGTTGCCACCCGGCGTCCCGATCTTCACCCAGCGCGCGGAATGGCGCATGGTGCACGAGCCCGGCTACACGATCGCGCGGTGGATCGACGTGCCGGGGCTCCGGTACGAGCTGATCGACGGCGACGTCGAGGTCGCGCCCGGGCTCACGCTCGTCGCGACGCCCGGCCACGCGCGGGGGCACCAGTCGCTCGTGGTCGCGACCGACGACGGACCCGTCGTGCTCGCGGGGCAGGCGGTCTGGACGCGCGCCGAGTGGGAGGGCGCGATCGACGACGAACGGTCGGGCGCGCCGAGCGCCGCCGACGCCGACGCGTACGCCGCGTCGGTCGCGCGGCTGCGATCGCTCGATCCCGTGCGGGTGCACTTCGCCCACGACCGGGCGGTGTGGCACCGTGGCGGCGACCTCGTCTGACCGCCGGAACGCGCGGATGCCGGAGGATGGACGCGGATGCAGACGTTCCTCCCGTACCCCGACTTCGAGGAGACCGCGCAGGCGCTCGATCCGAAGCGTCTCGGCAAGCAGCGCGTCGAGGCGTTCCAGTGCCTGCGCGCCCACCTCGTGCCCGGCCACGGATGGCGTCACCATCCCGCGTCGAAGATGTGGCTCGGTCACGACGAGGCGCTCACGGCGTACACCCTCGCGGTCTGTCGCGTCTGGACCGACAAGGGGCACGCCGACACCGTCGCCGAGAAGGTGATCGCGGAGCTGGGGTACGAGCCACGGACGCAACCGGAGCTCCGTGTCGCCGACGCCCTGCCGTGGTGGCTCGGCGACGAGGCGTTCCACACGTCCCACCGGTCCGCGCTCGTCCGCAAGGACCCCGGCTGGTACCGGCCGCTGTTCCCCGACGTGCCGGACGACCTTCCGTACGTCTGGCCGCCGCCGGAGCCGCCGGCCCAGGACCGAGCGCAGGACCGAGGCCAGGACCGAGGCCAGGACCGAGGCGGACGGACGGAGCCCTGAGGCGCTCGCTCAGCGGCGGCCGATCGTGCCGAGGTGCGTGTGCTGGAAGGCGTCGGCGTACTTCAGGCCGTACCCGAGCGCCCGGTCCAGACCGATGTGCGCGAACCAGATGATCGCCACCGCGGTCGCTCCCGTCGCGTCCGTCGCGACGCCCACGACGAGGAGCGCCGTCGGGCCGACCAGGGTGTGGAAGACGTCGTACGCGACCGCCCCGATCCTCGTGTCGGCGAGGTAGCCCAGCATCCCGACGTCGGGAACGAACAGGAGCAGCGCGAAGAACAGCCACGAACGTCCGAACTCGACGTAGAGGAAGACCGACGCGACCAGGAGCGCTGCTCCTTCGAGCCGCAGCAGCAGCAGTGGCAGTCCCGTCACCGCCCCCGCGGTGGATCGTCCCGGTTCTGCTTCGTGCGGGTCCACGGCGTCGTCCTTCCTCGAGGTGGGGTGCCATCGTGACGTGGGGACGGCCGCAGGGCTAGACCGACCGAACATACGTTCGATATGGTCGCACGATGCGTGCGACGCCCGCTCCGTTCGTGCACCTCGACGTCCGGTCGGCGTTCTCGATCAAGGAGGGTGCGTTCACCCCGGAACGCCTCGTCGAGCGAGCCGCCGAGCTCGGGATGCCCGCCGTCGCGCTCACGGACCGCGACGGGCTCTACGGCGCCGCCCGGTTCGTCGGCGCCTGCGCGCAGCAGGGCGTCCGGCCGATCCTCGGCGCGTCGCTCACCGTGCGCGAAGCGCACCCGGCGCGACGCGGCGCGACCCGTGGGAGCGACGCGCACGTGTCGCTGCTCGCGCTCGACGACGCCGGCTACGCGAACCTCTGCCGGCTCGTCACCGACGCGCACATGCTGGGCGAGCGCGGCGATCCCTGGGTGGCGACGGAACAGATCGCCGCCCACGCCGGCGGCCTCGTCGCGCTGCTCGGCCCGCGGTCGCATCCCGGGCGGTCCGCGGTCGGCGGACGCGTCGACGCCGCCGCGAAGCTCGCCGCGCCGTTCCGCGAGGCGTTCGGCGCCGATCGGCTGCGCATCGCCGTCGAGCACCGCGTCGAGCGGGATTCCCGCGACGAGATCCGCGCGATGCTCCGGCTCGCCGAGCGGCTCGGCGTTCCGGCGGTCGCGACGAACCCGGTCCGGTACCTCGACCCGTCCGACGCCTTCCTCGCCGACGCCCTCGAGTGCATGCGCGAGCTGGTTCCGATCGCGGCGACGAACGTCTCCCGCCGCAACGCCGAGGGCGGGCTGAAGCCCGCCGCCGAGATGCGTGCGCTCTTCGCCGAGCGGCCGGAGCTCGCCGACGAGACGCTCCGGATCGCGGAGCGCTGCGCGTTCGACCTCGGTCTGAAGCGGGTCCACTTCCCGGACTTCCCGACGCCGGCGGGCCGCAGCGCCGACGCCCTCCTCGCGGAACGCTGCTGGCGCGGCGTCCGCGATCGCGACCTGCAGGAGACCGAGGAGCTCCGCCGTCGCGTCCACCACGAGCTCTCGATGATCCGGCGGATGGGCTACGCGAGCTACTTCCTGACGGTCGCCGACGTCGTCGCCGACATCAAGGCGATGGGGATCTTCGCGGCGTGCCGGGGTTCCGCCGCGGGGTCGCTCGTGTGCTACCTCGTCGGGATCTCCGACGTGGACGCGCTGCGGCACGACCTGGTGTTCGAGCGGTTCCTGAACCCGATGCGCGACGAGCTCCCCGACGTCGACATCGACGTCGAGTCGGCGCGGCGCGAGGACGTCTACGACATGGTGCTCTCGCGCCACGGCGACGAACGCGCCGGCTGCGTCGCGATGATCGACACGTACCGCGCGCGCTCGGCGCTCCGCGAGGTGGGCAAGGCGCTCGGCCTGCCGGAGGTCGAGGTCGGCGTCGTCGCGAAAGCGTTCCCGCACATCTCGGCGAGGCACCTGCGCGACGGTCTCGAGCGCCTGCCGGAGCTCCGCGGGATCAACCTCCCGATGCCGCAGCTCGAGCTGCTCTTCCGGGTCGCGGAACGCCTCGACGGCTTCCCCCGGCACATCGCGCTGCATCCCTGCGGGATCGTCCTCGCGAGCCACGACCTCGTCGAACGGGTGCCGCTCGAGCGCAGCGCGAACGGCCACCGGATGATCCAGGCCGACAAGGACGACGTCGAGCTGCTCGGCTACCTGAAGCTCGACGTGCTCGGCGTGCGGATGCTCTCGTCGATGCGGCACGCGATCGACGAGATCGCGCGGACGACGGGGGAGAAGGTCGACCTCGAGCGCATCCCGCTCGACGACGAGCCGACGTTCGAGCTGATCCGCGCCTCCGACACCCTCGGATGCTTCCAGATCGAGTCGCCCGGCCAGCGCGAGCTCCTCCAGAAGCTGCAGCCGACGCGATGGGAGGACCTGATCGTCGACATCTCACTGTTCCGCCCCGGGCCGGTGAAGTCCGACATGATCCGGCCGTACATCGCGCGCCGGCACGGCCGCGCGATGCCGCGGTACGTGCATCCCTCGCTGAAGGCGGGGCTCGGACAGACGTTCGGCGTGATCGTCTACCACGAGCAGGTGATGACGACGCTCGCGGCGCTCGCGGGCTACGACCTCACGTATGCCGATCACGTCCGGCGTCACCTTCACCGCGACGACCTGCTGCCCGGGTTCCGCGAGGACTTCGTCGCCCGCGCGGTCGCGAACGGCGTCGACCGGGCCGCCGCCGAACGTACCTGGGCCGACGTGACGGAGTTCGCCTCGTTCGGCTTCTGCAAGGCGCACGCGGCGGCGTTCGCCGTGCCGACGTACCGCTCGTCGTGGTTGAAGACGCACTTCCGCGCGCACTTCCTCGCCGGCGTGCTGACCCACGACCCCGGCATGTACCCGAAGCGGCTGCTGCTCGACGACGCCCGCCGCGCCGGCGTGCCGATCCTGCCGCTCGACGTGAACCGGAGCGAGCCCGAGTACGTCGTCGAGGACGTCGCTCCGTCGGCGTCGGAACCGCGCTTCGGGATCCGCCTCGCCCTGCAGGACGTCCGCGGCATCTCCGAGGCCGAGATCCGGTCGATCCTCGCGGCGCGGGCCGAGCGGCCGTTCACCTCGGTCGCGGACCTCCTCCGAAGGACCACCGTCGCACGACCGGTCGTGGAGGAGCTCGCGCACGTCGGCGCGTTCGACGCGCTGAAGCCGCCCGTCGGGCGGGCGGCAGCCCTCCCTCCGTCGCCCCCCCGGAAGCACCGTCGCGAGCACCTCTACGAGGCGATCGTCACGCCGGCCCAGCGCGAATGCGACCAGCTCACGCTCGCCGACGCCGCGGTTCCGTCGCACCGGTTCGCCGGCTACTCCGACGCCGAGGTCGTCCGGGCGGAGCTCGAGGTGCTCGGGCTCGACGCGACGCGACACCTCGCGAGCTTCTACGAGGGGCTGTTCCGCGACCTCGGTGTGACGTTCGCCGCCGACCTCGGACGGCGTCGTGGGGGCGAGAAGGTGATGGTCGCCGGTGTGAAGGTCGCCTCGCAGACGCCGGCCGTGAAGAGCGGCCAGCGGATCATCTTCCTGTCGCTCGACGACGGCACCGGCCCCGTGGAGGTCACGGTCTTCGAGTCGGTCCAGCCGAAGGTCGCGCGGACCGTCTTCCACGCGTACGCGCTCGCGGTCTGGGGCGAGCTCCGGCGCACCGGCGTGCGAGGCGTCAGTATCATCGCCGAGGAGGTCTGGGACCTCACGGCGCTGCACCGCGCCAGGGGACAGGGACGGCTCCGTGAGGCCCTCGCCGAGCCCTCGGAACCCCGTGGGCCGGTGTCGCGCGACGATCCCCTCGCGCACGTCGCGCGGCTACGGCACTCGAGCGGAGGTTCCGCAGGATGAACGGAGGACCGACCCCGCCCGGCCGCGACGACGATCTCGCGCCCCGTGGGATCGTCGAGGACGGCCTGCTCGAGCCGAACGTTCCGCACGTCGGCGCGCCGCCGCCGCACGTCCTCACGAACCGGCCGTTCCTCTGGCTCGTCCTCGGGTCCGGCGTCGCGTCGATCGCGTTCTGGGCCTACTTCGGCACGTTGTTCGCCGACGCGGCGTTCCGCTTCGAGGCGACCGCGACCGACGCGGCGCTGCTGCTCGCGAGCTTCTCCGTCCCGTTCGTGCTCGTCACGCCGCTCGCCGGGATCTGGGTGGACCGATGGAGCCCGAAGTGGGTCCTGTTCCTCGGATTCGTGCTGCTCGCCGCGGCGATCCCCGTGGCCCTGCTGGCCGACTCGATCGTGTGGCTCGCCGTGTCGATCCTCGTGGTCGGCGTCGCGGCCGCGGCGCTCGATCCCGCGCGCTCGGCGCTGACCGGCCTCCTCGTCGAGGAGCGGCTGCTGGTGCAGGCGAACGGCATGCTGTCGACCGCCTTCCACGGGGCCCTCCTGATCGGAACCCTGGGCGGCGGTCTGCTGATCGAGAGCCGCGGCGCCGACACGGTCTACACGGTCGCGACGGTGATCGCGGTCCTCGGGCTCCCGGGCCTGTTGCTCGTCCCGGACGCGCGCCAGCGCGGCGACCGGCCGCACATGACGTTCCGTGATCTCGCGCAAGGGCTGCAGATCGCGTGGCACCATCCCGAGCTGCGCCTCCTGCTGTCGATGGCGGTGTCGGGCTACGTCCTGATGAACATGCTGTTCTCGCTCGAGCCGTTGCTGATCCGCGACGTGATCGGCGGCGGGCCGCAGGCCGTCCAGTTCATCTGGGCCGCGAACGGGCTCGGCGCCGTGCTCGGCGCGCTCACCGTGTCGCGGATCCGTCACGGCGTCGGGCTCGAGCTCGTCCTCGTCGGCGGCGGGCTCGTCGTGACGGGCGTCGGCCTCGCCGTCTACGCGGGCGTCGGCACGTACGCGGTCGCGCTCGGAGGATCGGTCGTGATCGGCGTCGGGTTCTCGTTCTTCTTCACCTCGGCGCTCGCGCTCGTCCAGCGCGCGGCGGGGGAGGAGTCACGCGGGCGCGTCACGGCGGTCCTCGGCGTCCTCCAGGAAGGCACCGGGCTGGTGTCGGCGATCGCCCTGGCGAGCGTGGGGGCGCTCGTGGCGGTGCAGCCCGTCCTCGTCGGCTCCGGGGTGTTGCTCGTCGTCGTCGGAACGATCGGCTGGCGCCGGCTGCTGTCGCTCCAGCGAGCCGGCCTCGCGGCCGTCCCGCGCCAGGGGGCCGCCGCCGCGGTGGGCTTGCGCGGACGCCGCCGTGGGTGACCGCACGCCGCCCCGTCCCGCCGAACCGATCCTCCACGTCGATCTCGACGCGTTCTACGCGGGCGTCGAGGTCCTGAAGGATCCGTCGCTCGCCGGCAAGCCCGTCATCGTCGGAGGCACCGGCGCGCGAGGGGTGGTGGCGAGCGCGTCGTACGAGGCGCGAACCTATGGGGTGCGGTCGGCGATGCCGGCCGTCCGCGCGCGACGACTGTGCCCCGAGGGCGTCTTCCTGCCGCCCGACTTCGAGGCGTACCGGACGCACTCGAACCGGTTCCGCGAGGTGCTGCTGTCGTTCACGCCGCTCGTCGAACCGATCGCGCTCGACGAGGCGTTCCTCGACGTCGGCGGCGCGACGAGGTTGTTCGGCGCGCCGCCCGTGATCGCGGAACGGATCCGCGCCGAGGTCGCGTCGGAGGTCGGCGTCACGTGCTCGGTCGGCATCGCGTCGACGAAGTTCGTCGCGAAGCTCGCATCCGACGGATGCAAGCCGGACGGACGGTTGCACGTGCACGCCGACGGGACCGATGCGTTCCTCGAGCCGCTTCCGGTCGGACGGCTCTGGGGGGTCGGCGAGAAGACGCGCGAGCTCCTCGGTCGGCTCGCGATCCGCACGATCGGGGACCTGAAGGCCACCCCCGAACCGATCCTCGCGCGTCTGCTCGGCGACGCGCAGGCGCGGCACCTGTGGGAGCTGTCGCGTGGGATCGACGAGCGCGAGGTGATCCCGTACGAGCCGCCGAAGTCCGTCGGGCACGAGGAAACGTTCGAGCGCGACCTCGACGATGACGACGAGATCCTGCGGGAGCTGCTCGCGCTGTCGCACCGGGTCGCCGCGCGGCTGCGTGAGGACGGCTTCCGCGCTCGGACGGTGACGTTGAAGGCGCGGCTGTCGACGTTCGCGACGCTCACCCGAGCCAAGACCCTCCGCGACGCGACCGACGTCGGCGCCGACCTGTACGACGTCGTCGCGGCTCTCTACCGTGCGTTGCCCGGCGTGCGGCGGCGGATCCGGTTGCTCGGCGTACAGGCGAGCGGGCTGCAGGCGTCCGGCGCCGAGCAGCTCGCGTTGCTGCGCAACGATCGTCGGGCCGAGGTCGAGCGGGTCGTCGATCGGATCGAGCGACGGTTCGGCCACGGTGCTGCCACGCCGGCGTCGCTGCTCGACCGTGAACGCGCTCGCGTCGGACCTGGGGTTCGCCGTTCGGGGACCCCTCCCTATAATCGGTGACAGGTCGGCCCCAGCGACCGAAGGCGGACGCGGATGCCTCTGAGCGAACACGAACAGCGGATCCTCGACGAGATGGAGCGACGCCTCGCCGAAGAGGACCCTCGTCTCGTCGAGCACGTGAGCCGCACCGACCTCTACAGCCACCTCGCGCGACGGATCCGTCTCGCGGTGCTCGGCTTCATCGTCGGGTTCGTGATGATGCTGCTCTTCGTCGTCTCGGTCTGGGTCGCGGCCGCGGGCTTCGTCGTGATGGTGCTCTCGGCGTTGCTGATCTACCGCTACCTCGGGCAGCTGGGGCGCGACCAGGTGCGAGCGATGCAGCAGGAAGGCACGTTGTCGCTCGTCGGTCTGCTCGGCCGCATCGCTGCGCGGTTCCGCAAGCCGTGACGCGACGGATCCGCGTCGCGCGCGATCCGGTGTCCGGCGCGAGACGAACGTCGCGATCCACGCGCGTCGCGAACAGCACGCTTGCCAGCGTTCCGACAGGTGATGTACAACGGCGCCGCTTCCCCCGGGGCGCACAGCCGTCGAACCGAGATCGGAGTTCCCCGCTCCGACGCCCCCTTCCGACGGCCCGCCCGCGCTGGTGTGAGGGTCGGTCGGAGAGGTTCGAGGGAAGGGCGCGCGTCCGCATGGAGGGATTCACGGCTCACCAAGCCTGCAAGTTCACCGGTTGTACGCCACGGCAGCTCCGCTACTGGGATCAGATCGGCTTGGTGTCGCCCTCCGTGCAAGGCACGGGGGGCAGGCCCGGCGTTCCGCGTCTGTACTCGTTCCGCGACCTCGTCGCGCTCCGTGTGGTGAAGTCGCTCCTCGACGGCGGCATGTCGCTGCAGCGCGTCCGGCGCTCGTGGGACTTCCTGAACCGCAAGGCCGCGCTCGACAAGCACCTGTCCGAGGTCCGGCTCGTCACCGACGGGCAGAGCATCTTCCGCATCGCGCGACGCGACGGCGAGATCCTCGACGCCCTCAAGGAAGGGCAGATGGCGTTCTTCGTCGCGATCGACGACATCGCCACCGGGCTCGAGACCGACGTCCGTCAGTTCGAGGAAGATCGCGAGCGGTTCGTCCGCGCCCTGCGACACGCGGCGGCGCAGACCGCTACCGGTTCGTAGCCTCTCGCGGACGGGCCGACGAGCTGCCCGATCCCGGGGATGGGAAGTCCTACGGGCGCGGTCGGTACGCGCCGGTCAGCCGGCGGACGGCAGGCGTCGTCCGGCGCAGCGACCGCAGCACCTCTCTCGCGTCGGCTTCGGCGTCGAGCGCGTCGTCGGGGTTCGGATCCTCGGGTGCGAACGCGGCGCGCGTCGCGAGCGCCGTCAGCCGCGTGAGGTGCCCGTCGGCGAGGCGCCCCGACGCCTCGAGCCGTCGGCGGTACTCGAGCGGCGTCTCGCCGGGGTCGCGGCCGGCGCCGAGGTCCGCCGCTCGCTGGCCGAGGACCTCGTACGTTGCGAGGATCAGGCGCCGCGGCTCGCCACGGGCGCGCCGCAGCCGCCGTCGCCGCATCCAGCCTCGAGCCACCGGCACGCCCGAGATGGCGAGGAGCACCAGCGCGCTGCCGCCGATCACGACGACCGTCGTGAGGTCGGTGGACGCGTCGGTCGCTCCGGAGCCGGCTGCGTCGGCGGGCGCCGTCGGCGCGGGGCGGCCCCGCGGGGTCGGTGACACGGTCGGCACCGGGCCGCCCTCGCCCCGCTCGCCCCCGACGCAGTCGGGCCCCCGGCATCCCGGGTCCGTCGGTGGGTTCTGGTAGGGCTCTGCGACGGGGTTGTCGCGTCCCGGCGTCGGCTCGAAGGCCAACCACCCGTAGCCTTCGAACGGAACCTCGACCCAGCTGTGGAGGTTCCTCGTCGACAGCGTGTACGTGCCCGATCCGTCGCCGGCGAGGTCGCCGCCGTCGGGGGTCCCCTCGGTGAACCCGACCGCGACGCGCGACGGGATCCCGACCAGCCGCAGCATCACCGCCATCGCGCTCGCGAACTGTTGGCAGAACCCCGCGCGCGTCTCGGTCAGGAACCGCGCGAGCGTGGACGAGTCGTCACGGAGCTCCACGTCGGGGTCGTACACGAACCCCGGCCCCTGCAGGGCATCCTGGATCGCGCGGACCCGGTCGTAGTCGCTCTCGGCCTGGGCGTCGGCGATCCATCGCTCGGCCACCTCCTCGATCTCGGGAGGGATGTCGCTCGGGAGGGCGAGGTAGCGCCGGATGTCGGCCTGCGGGATGGCATCGGCCGCACGCAGATCGCCCGGGGTCGGCTGGACGAGCTCGGACTCGACCCGGTACGTCGTCTCGGCGTCGAGGGGATCGTCCACCTCGAGGGCCCCGGTTTCGGCGTTCCATCGCATCGAGGCGTCCAGGTCGACATACACGGGCTCGGCGGCCATCGGGATCCACGGGAAGCCGAGGTCGTTCAGCACCGTGATCGACTGCTCGAAGGTCGGGTTCACGGGTTGACGCAGCTCCTGCGAGACGAGCTCGCCCTGCACGCCGTCGTCTCGCCGCCACGTGATCCCGTCGAAGTCGGGAAGGGTCAGCATCCGCAGGTACGACGGCGTGTCGGTCTGGACCGACAGCACGTCGATCGGCTCGTCCCGCGTCAGCTCGCTCGCGATGCTGACGAGCGGATCGACCAGCACGCTGTCGGAGCCGGCGACGGCCGAGATGTCGATCAGGCCCGACGAGCCGAACCCGGGCATCGCGATCGGCGCGATCGCGGCGACGACGATCGCGGCGACCCCTAGACGCCGAGCGCCACGGACCGATGAGCCGACGAGGCCTGCGCGACGCTTGGCCCTGCCGCTCCAGACCGGTCCCCACGATTGCGTCCGCCGCACGCTGTCGGCGAACACGACGCCGAACGCACCCAGCAGGAAGGCCACCCCGTACATCGGGCGGATGAACTCCTCGAGCACCGTGTCGGCGAACGCGACGAGGGCGACCGGCGGCACGAGCGCGAGCAACGGGCTGCCCGCGCGGAAGGCCAGCGCATGGCACGAGAACACCGACGCCCACGTCGCCACGATCCCCGCGAGCATCAGCGGATCGATCGGAGGCGTCGGCGCCGTCTGGACCCGCGCCTGCTCGCTCACGGACGCCGCCGCGTCGCCCATCTGCCGGAACGTCTCGAGCGTCGGCAGCCCGAACCAGGTCGTCTCGCGGAACGTGAGCAACCCGAGGACGACGATCAACGCGCTCGCGCTCGCGAGCGTGGCGACGAGGAGGCCTCGCCGCTCGAGCGACCACGCGAGGACGCCCGACACGACGCCGACGAGCAGCAGCTGCAGCGTCGCCGAGCGCCCTTCGTAGACGCGTCCGAACGCGAACGCGGTCGCCCCGGCGACGAGCAACGTCGCGCCGAGAGACGTCAGGCGTTGGACGCGAGGCGCTGAGGGGCCGGTGTGTGCCATCGGTCGGTCAAGGCGTTCGAGGGCGACAGGACGATGCAGTCCCAGCCCGCGCGGGCGAGGGCGAGGCGTGCCTGGGACGCCCGCCCTTCGAGGTGGGTCTGGCGATCGGCCGGCAACGACGCGGGATCGAGCGGGTAGACGAGGATCGCGAGGCGCGGACCGAAGCCGCTGCCGGCCCGCAGCAGACCCGCGAGCTCGCTCGGCGCCGGAGGGCCCGAGATGAACACGAGCGACGTATCGGCCGATGCCGCGGCGCGGAGGTTCGTGAGGGCCGGCGCGATCGTGCGGGCCTGCGAATGCGCGAGCGCCGCCAGCGCATCGAGGAACCGATCCTCGGTCACGGGACCTGGCGCGTGTTCGGCGCTCGCGAACCGCAGCTGGAAGCCGGCGCGTGCTAGCAGGACGCCGACGCTCGCCGCCGCCGACACGGCGCGCTCGAACGCCGCGCCTCGGCTCTGCCCGATCGCTGCTTGGCGCTGGTCCACGAACACCAAACCGCTCGCGCGCCGGGTGGCCTCGTCCTGGCGGATCATGAGGTCGCCCGTGCGAGCGACCGATGGCCAGTGGATCCGGCGCAGATCGTCGCCGAGGTGGTACTCACGCATCGTGTAGTACTCCTCGCCGACGCGAAGGAGCTGCCGCGCTCGCGCAGAGCCGAAGCTCGCGCCCGTCGACGCCGACGGGGTCGTTCGGAGGTCCTCGATCGCCGGCGTCACCGTGAGCTCGTCGCGTTCGTCGAGCGTGATGCGGCGTCGGGTGAGCCCGTACGCGTCGGTTGCGTCGACCGTGATCGGACCGAGGGTGTACCGGCCGCGGACCTGGGGGACGATCGCGTACGCGATGCGGCGGGTGCTCCGTCCGGGGAGGTCCGTCACGACCATCCGTGCCGGTCGGCCGAGCGTCGGCGGGAGCCGGTCCTCGACGAGCAGCACGCTGGCACCGGTGACGGAGCGGTTCACGACCTCGAGCTCGACGGCGACGCGCGCCCCAGGCTGGACGCGGCGATCCGAGACGTGGCGGTGAAGCTCGAGCCGACGACGTCCACGTGCGGCGACGGCGAGGGCCACGACGGGAAGGGCGGCGAGTCCGAGGCCCACCACCTCGAGGCCGGGTGAACCGATGATGCGCGCCACCACCCACATCGCGAGGCCGCCCGCGGCGACGGTGATGCCCCGCGGGGTGAACATCAGGCGCTGTCCTCGAGCGGGACCGCGACGTCGTCGAGCAGCTCCCGGATCACGGTCTCGGCGGAGCGGCCCGCCATCACGGCGTCGGCGGACACGATGATCCGGTGGGCGAGCCCCGGCACGGCGAGCCCCTTCACGTCGTCGGGGACGACGTAGTCGCGTTCATCCGCCGCGGCCAGCGCGCGCGCCGCGCGCAACATCATGATCGACGCGCGCGGGCTCGCGCCGAGGTAGACGTCGGAATGGTTCCGCGTCGCCTCGACGAGCGCGACGATGTACCGCCTGATCGCGGGCGCGACGTGGACGCGGTGAGCCATCTCGATCATCTCCGCCACGGCGCGCGCGTCGGCGACGGGTTCGAGGGCGTCGAGCGGCTGCGCGGCTCCGTGCGTGGCGAGGATCTCGGCCTCGATGTCGGCGCTCGGATATCCGAGCGACAGGCGCAGCATGAACCGGTCGAGCTGCGCCTCGGGCAGCGGATACGTGCCCTCGTGCTCGATCGGGTTCTGCGTCGCGATCACCATGAACGGCCTGCCCAGGGGATGCGTCTCGGTGTCGACCGTGACCTGCCGTTCCTCCATGCACTCGAGGAGGGCCGACTGCGTCTTCGGCGAGGCGCGGTTGATCTCGTCCCCGAGCACGATGTTCGCGAAGATCGCGCCGGGCTTGAACTCGAAGTCGTGCTGTTCCTGGTTGAACACGTTGACGCCGGTGATGTCGGTCGGCAGCAGGTCGGGCGTGAACTGGATCCGGCGGAACGAGCAGTCGATCGAGCGCGCGATCGCCTTGGCGAGCATCGTCTTGCCGACGCCCGGCACGTCCTCGATCAACAGATGCCCTTCGCCGACCAGTCCGACGAGCGCCAATCGGATCTCGGCGTGCTTGCCCCGCACGGCGGTCTCGACGTTGCGTTCGATGTCGCGGAAACGAGCCGCGAAGCGACCCCAGTCCGGCGACCGTTCGCGGAGCTCCACAGGGGCCACCTCCTCGGTCCGCCCATCTTACGGCTGACCGCGGAGAACGGTTCACGACCAGCACGTCGGGAGCTGCGGCGACCGTGGGGGGAAGAGGACCGGCCCGGTCCGCCGACACCTCGCGCGGCCCCTGTTCGCAACTCCAGGCATCGCGCCGGACCGGCCCTCACCCGGCCGCAAGATTACACCGATGTGATCCCCGCGGGGAGGCGCCGGCCGACACCCGCGAGCGTCGGTGCGTCACGCGAACAGACGTGCCGACGACGCCGTTCCGGGGCCGGTCGTTGGGAGCCCGACGGCTACACTCATGCGTCATGGGACGGGCCCTCGTCCTCAACGCGACGGACGCGCCACTGGCGGTGGTGCCCGCGCGCCGCGCCGTCGTGCTCGTGCTCAAGGAGAAGGCGGAGGTCGTCGCGTCGAACGGCGCGATCTTCCGATCGGCGTACGTGACGATGGAGGCGCCGTCGGTCGTCCGACTCCGGCGTTTCGTCCACGTGCCGTTCCGACCGCACGCGCCGCTCACGCGTCGCGCGGTGTTCGCACGCGACGACTGGCGGTGTCAGTACTGCGGCCATCCCGCCGAGAACCTCGACCACGTCGTGCCGAGATCGCGCGGCGGTCGCCACGTCTGGGAGAACGTCGTCGCCGCGTGCCGCCGGTGCAACGCGAAGAAGATGGATCACACGGTGCAGGAGGCGGGCTTCCGGCTCGCGCGCCAACCGTTCGCTCCTTCGGACGGGTTCCGCCTCACGCTCGGGCGGCTCGAGCCCGGCTGGGACGCCTTCCTGATGTGACGGCCTGATCCGACGGCCTGATCCGACGCCGTGATCTGACCGACGCGCTGGCGGCCCTGGCAGCGCGGCTTCTCGATGCCTCGCGATGCGCGTCGCCCCGCCTGGGTCCGCGGGGCTCCTGCCTGCTGCCTCGCCCGGACCGCCGCGCTCGTTTCCCTGCCTCCAGCGTTGACGTGGTGGAGGATTGGTGGCATAAACGTGGGGCTCCGTGGAGGAAAGGGGAGGACGCGTGGCCGAGCTGCTCGGCGCGCACGCCTATCAGCTCGACCCGAAGGGGCGGCTGTCGCTGCCCGCGAGGTTCCGTGAGGCCTTCGCCGACGGCTGCTGGCTGACGATCGGCCAGGACCGCTGTCTCTTCGCCTTCCCCAGGGCCGAGTGGGAACGACGCGCCGGTGAGGTCGCGGCGTCCCCTCTTTCCGACGCGGACGGGCGCGCCTACCAGCGCCTGTTCTTCGGGAACTCCGAGGAAGCGAAGGTGGACGGTCAGGGCCGATTGACGGTGCCGGGGCGCCTGCGAGAGGTCGTCGGCATCGGCAAGGAGGTCGTGGTCGTGGGCGTCTACGACCGGATGGAGATCTGGGACAAGGCGACGTACGGGCGCTACGAGCAGGCGTACGCGGGCGCGTACGCGAACGGAAGCCTCGAGCCTCGCGCTCGTCCGTAAGGACGTCGCCCAGGGGGGAGCCGCGCCCGTCCGTCGGACGGGATCGGTCCGGGAAGGAAGGACCACGTGAACGACGACCGCCGGAAGCTCGCCGCCGAAGTGCGGCAGAGCCTGTCACTGATCGGCATGACGATCCTGACGCTCAGCGTTTCGATCGCGTTCGGCCTCATGGTCGGCCAGCTCGGGTGACCGACGGTCGTGCCGATCGCGAGGGCGGCGCCTCGGCCGGGGGGGATCCAGGCGGCTCGGGAGCGGGCCGGCACGATCCCGTCCTCGTGGACGAGGTCGTGCGACTGCTCGCCGGGCGACGCGCCGTGGTCGACGTGACCGTCGGCGCCGGCGGACACGCCGAGGCGCTGCTCGACGCCGGCGTCGAGCGCGTGGTCGGTCTCGACCGCGATCCCGAGGCGATCGACCTCGCGCGGGAGCGCTTGGCGGCGAGAGGTGAGCGGTTCCGCGCGGTGCCTGGGGTGTTCTCCGAGCTCGATCTCGCTCTCGACGCACCCGTGGACGGGGTGCTCTACGACCTCGGCGTCTCGTCGATGCAGCTCGACCGTCCGGAGCGGGGGTTCTCGTACCGGCGCGACGCCCCGCTCGACATGCGGATGGGTCCGGGGGCCGACGAGGAGGGTCCCACCGCGGCCGATCTCGTGAACACGCTCTCGGAACGCGAGCTCGCCGACGTGATCTTCCGGTTCGGCGAGGAACATCGGTCGCGGCGCGTGGCCGCCGCGATCGTCCGGAACCGACCGATCACGACGACCGACCAGCTGGCGGGCATCGTCGTGAGCGCCGTGGGACGGCGTCCGGGGGGCCCCCACCCCGCGCGCCGCACGTTCCAGGCGCTCCGGATCGCGGTCAACCGGGAGCTCGAGGAGCTCGCCGCCTCCCTGCCTCAGGCGGTTGCGCTCCTCGGCCCCGGTGGCCGCGTCGTCGTGATCGCCTACCACTCGTTGGAGGACGGCATCGTGAAGCGCGCGTTCCGCGACGACGACCGGCTCGAGATCCTCACGAAGAAGCCGGTCGTGCCGGCAGCGGCCGAGGTCGAACGGAACCCCCGCGCCCGCAGCGCGACGCTCCGGGCCGCGGAGCGGAAGGCCGCATGAGCGTTCCGGCCCGGAAGCTTCCCGCCCGCGACGTGCCGGCCCGCGACGTGCCGGCGCGTCGTCGCGTCACGACGGCGCCTGCCGCGCCGCCGCGTCGAGCTCGCACGCCGGTGCGGCGCACGGCGCGTCGGTTCCACGCCACCTTCTGGGCGATGACCGCCGCGATCGTGACGACGATCGTCGTGGCGCTCGTCTCGGTGTCGGCCCTCGTCGTCGAGACGGGGTTCGGCATCGACCGCACGGAGGCCCGCATCGCCGATCTGCTCGAGGAGGGCGAACGCCTGCGTCGCGACGCCGCCATGATGTCGGCGCCGGGGCGGATCGCCACGTGGGCGAGGCGATCGGGCCTCGAGATGCCCGAGGCGCCGGTCGTGGTGCTGCGTGTTCCGGGCAGCGCGCCGGAGACGGCGGACGTGCTCGCCGACGAGGAGGCGGCGGACGCGGGCTCGGTCGGGGAGGAGACGTGAACCGCCCGCCCGCCCACCGGCTGGTGGTCCTGTTCACGCTGCTCGTCGTCGCCCTCGTCGGCGTCGTCGCCCGTCTCGGGGTCCTGCAGGTGCGCCAGGCCGGCGCGTACGTCGAGCTCGGGTGGGAGCAGCGCGTCCGCACCGTCACCCTCGCGGCCGACCGCGGCGAGATCGTCGACCGGAAGGGCGACGCCCTCGCCCTGTCCCTCGACGCCCGCGACGTCTACGCCGACCCCCGGTACGTCGACGACGTCGCAGGCGAGGCCGCGACGATCGCCGACGTGCTCGGCTGGGATCGGACCGACGAGCGGGAGCTGCGCGCACGCCTGCGTTCCGACGGCAGTTTCGTCTACGTGGCGCGACGGGTCGACCGTGAGGTCGCCGATGCGCTCGCGGCCGAGGAGCTCGCCGGCATCGGGTTCCTGCCCTCGTCGAAGCGCTACTACCCGGCGGGACCCCTCGCGTCGCAGGTGCTCGGGTTCACCGACGTCGACGGCCTCGGGATCGCGGGGCTCGAGAAGCAGTACGAGGCCGTGCTGGCCGGCGTGCCGGGCGAGCGCACGTCGGAACTCTCACCCCTCGGCCAGGTGATCCCCGGCGGACTCGACGTGGTCGAACCGCCGGCCGCGGGCGACGACCTGATCCTCACGATCGACCGCGAGATCCAGTTCCAGGCCCAGCAGTACCTGCGCCGCGCCGTGCAGGAGAACCGCGCGGCCGGCGGGACGATCGTCGTGCTGGATCCGCGGACCGGCGACGTCTACGCGATGGCTTCGTACCCCTGGTTCGATCCGAACCGGTTCGGCGAAGCCGATCCCGCGACGTTCCGCAACCGTGCGGTGACGGACCTGTGGGAACCGGGATCCGTGAACAAGGTGATCACCGCCGCCGCGGCGCTCGAGAGCGACGCGGTGGCGCCCGACGACGTGTTCGCGGTGCCCGCGACGCGAGAGATCGACGGCTACACGATCCACGACTCGCACGCCCACGCCGTCACGAGGATGACCCTCGCCGACATCATCGCCGAGTCGAGCAACATCGGGACCAGCCTCGTGGCCGACGAGGTCGGGACCGAGGGCATGGCGAGCTTCATCTCGCGGTTCGGGTTCGGCCGGCCCACGGGGGTCGGGTTCCCCGGCGAGCAGCGAGGACTGATGCCGTCGACGTCGGGATGGACCGACGTCACGCGCGCGACGGTGTCGTTCGGCTCGGGCGTCGCGGTCACGCCGCTGCAGATGGCCTCGGTCTACGCGACGATCGCGAACGACGGCACGTGGGTGCAGCCACGCCTGGTCCGCGGAACGAGGGACGCCGACGGCACGGTGCGGTCGGCCGATGCCGCCGCGGCGAGACGGGTGATCCACCGGACGACCGCCGACGCGGTCACGCAGATGCTCGCCTACGCCGTGGCCGACGGAACCGGCGCCGCCGCGCGCATCCCGGGCTATCAGGTGGCCGGCAAGACCGGGACCGCGAAGAAGCTCGAGGACGGCCGGTACGTGCGCCGGTACGTCGCCTCGTTCATCGGGTTCCTGCCCGCGTCGGACCCGCAGGTCGTCGTCGCCGCGGTGCTGGACGAACCCGCCACCGTGTACGGCGGCGTGGCGGCAGCCCCGCTGTTCCAGGACGTCGCGCGCTACGCGATCCGCCGCCTCGAGATCGAACCGGCGCCTGCGGTACCGCTGCCGCGACACGCGTTGCTCCTCCCATGATCGCGCGGAAGGCGCGTGTAGGCTCGAGCCCGGTGGTCCGGTCCTTCCCCCCCGTGCCCCTCACGTCGGTCGCGCGCGCGGCCGGCGCCGACGTCATCGGTGACGCGTCCGCCACCTCTGTCGTCGACGTGGCGCTCGACGACCGCGAGGTGACGCCGGGCTCGTTGTTCTGCTGCGTCGTCGGCGCGCGCGTCGACGGCCACGATCACGCCGCCGCGGCGGTCGACCGGGGTGCGGCCGCGCTCCTCGCCGAACGGCCCGTGGCGGTCGCCGTCCCGCAGCTGGTGGTTCCGTCGGTCCGCGCGGCGATGGGACCCGCCGCGGCCGAGGTCTTCGGTCACCCCGCTCGGTCGATGACGATCGTGGGCGTCACCGGAACGAACGGGAAGACGACGGTGACGTACCTGCTCGATGCGATCTTCCGTCACGCCGGGCACCGCTCGGGTGTGATCGGGACCACGGGCGCTCGCGTCGACGGCGACGCCGTCGCGCTCGCGCACACGACCCCGGAAGCCCCCGATCTCCACCGTCTCCTCGCGCGGATGCGCGACGCGGGCGTGGATGCCGTCGCGATGGAGGTCTCGAGCCACGCGCTCGCGCAGCATCGCGTCGGGGGCCTCGTCGCAGACGTCGCCGTCTTCACCAACCTGTCGCAGGACCATCTCGACTTCCACCCGACGATGGACGCGTACTTCGACGCCAAAGCGACGCTCTTCACGCCCGACGCCGCGCGCCGAGGGGTCGTCGCCGTCGACGCCGCGTGGGGGCGGGCGCTGGCCGAGCGGGCGGCGATCCCCGGGACGACGATCGGCGTCGACGTCGACGCCGAGGTCCGCGCCCACGCCGTCGTCGCCGACGCGTCGGGGATCGCGTTCCGCGTCGAGGGCGTCGACGTCCACGCGCCGCTCCTCGGCCGGTTCAACGTCGCGAACGCGCTCGCGGCCATCGTCGCGGCACGGGAGACGGGCATCGAGCCGACCGTCGCGGCCGACGCGCTCGCGACCGTGGCGGGCGTGCCGGGACGGATGGAACCGGTGCGCGCGGGCCAGCGGTTCCTGGTGATGGTGGACTACGCGCACACGCCGGATAGCATCCTCGGCGTGCTCCGGGCCGCGCGCCCGCTCACGACGGGGCGGGTGATCATCGTCTTCGGTTGCGGAGGTGACCGCGACCGTGCGAAGCGTCCGGCGATGGGGCGCGTCGCGACCGCCCATGCCGACCTGGCGGTGCTGACCAGCGACAACCCGCGGTCGGAGGATCCGCTCGCGATCCTGGCGGCGGTGGAGGCAGGGGCGCGTGCGGGCGGCGGACGATACGTCGTCGAACCTGACCGCCGGCTCGCGATCCGTCGGGCCCTCGCCGACGCCGATGACGACGACGTCGTCGTGATCGCCGGGAAGGGCCACGAGACGCACCAGGAGATCGACGGAACGGCGCGTCCGTTCGATGACCGTGTCGTCGCGCGCGAGGAGCTCCTCGCGCTGGGATCGGGCGCATGAAGCCGAGACGCCTGTCCGATGTCGCGCGAGCGGTCCGCGGCACGCAGCTCGGCGACGACGTCGTCGTGCGCTCCGTCGCGATCGACTCGCGCGAGGTCCTCGACGGGGACCTGTTCGTTGCGCTGCCGGGCGAGCGGACCGACGGTGTCACGTTCGTCGTCGACGCGTTCGACCGGGGCGCGGCGGCGGCGATGGTGCCGACCGCCAGCAAGGTCGACGCTCCCGTCGTCGTCGTGGGCTCGACGAACGAGGCCCTGCTCCGCCTGGCGACGGACGAACGGCGGCGGATCGACGCGACGGTCGTCGCGATCACGGGCGCGAACGGCAAGACGACGACGAAGGATCTGACGGCTGCCGTCGCCGCCACGCGGTTCGGCGTCCACGCCAGCCCGCGATCGTTCAACAACGAGATCGGCGTCCCGGTCACGCTGCTGACGGCGCCCCCCGACACCGAGGTCGTCGTCGCAGAGCTCGGCGCTCGTCACGTCGGGGACGTCGCGGAGCTCTGCGCCGTCACGCGACCCCACATCGCCGTCGTCACGAACGTCGGCGTCGCACACATGGCGATCTTCGGATCGTGGGAGAAGATCGTCGAGGCCTCGGCCGAGCCGGTCGAGGCGCTCGGCGTCGACGACGTCGCCGTGCTGAACGTCGACGATCCGGTCGTCGCCACGTACGCCTCGCGTGCCGCGGGTCGCGTCGTGCGGTTCGGCCGAACGGCCGACGCCGACGTGCGCGCGAGCGACGTGACGCTCGACGTCGACGGCGCCGCATCGTTCGTCGTCAGCGCCGACGGCCGCAGCGTCGACGTGCGGCTCGGGGTCCCTGGCGAACACATGGTGGCGAACGCGCTTGCAGCGATCGCCGTCGGTCGCGAGCTGGGGGTTCCGCTCGCCGACGCCGCGTCGGCGGTGCGCGCGACGCCGGCGTCACCCTGGCGGATGGAGACCTTCGCGGGCGACGGCGGGATCCGCGTCGTGAACGACGCGTACAACGCGAACCCCGAGTCGACGGCCGCGGCGCTCCGGACCGCCCGGTGGATCGCGGGGGACGGTCGCGTGATCGCGGTGCTGGGGCAGATGGCGGAGCTCGGTCCGATCGCCGCGCAGGAGCACGAACGCATCGGCGAGCTCGCGGCCCGGCTCCGGATCGACCGCGTGATCGCGGTGGGCGACGACGCCCTGCCCATCGCGGTCGCCGCCGTGCGCGAGGGCGTCGAGCCCGGTCACGTCCGGGCCGTCGACGGCGTGCCCGCGGCGCTCGCCGCCGTGCGCGAGCTCATCGAGCCAGGGGACGTCGTGCTGTGCAAGGGGTCTCGCGTGGCCGGCCTCGAGCGCGTCGCGGAGGCGTTCCGATGATCTCGATCCTGATCGCCGCCTCGATCGCCGGCGCCGTGACCCTCCTCGGAACGCCCGTCGCGATCCGTGCCTTCCGCGCCTGGGGATGGGGCCAGCGGATCCGTGAGGACGGACCGTCGACCCACATGGAGAAGATGGGGACGCCGACGATGGGCGGCGTCGTCATGATCGTCGGACTGCTCCTCGGGTTCGTCGCGTCCAGGGTGACGACGCAGCGTCTGACCGAGACGGGCCTCGCCCTGATCGTCGCGACGGTCGGGTTCGGTGCCGTCGGGTTCCTCGACGACTACATGAAGGTGCGGCGGCGCCGGTCGCTCGGGCTGTCGAAGTCGCAGAAGTTCCTCGGGACCGCCATCGTCTCCATCCTGTTCGCCGTCCTCGTGGCCTCGTTCGCCGACGACTCCGGGACGTCGACCAACCTCTCGTTCATCCGTGAGACGAGCCTCCGGCTCGGCGCGTTCTTCTTCATCTGGGCGTTCCTGATCCTGACCTCGTCGTCGAACGCGGTGAACCTCACCGACGGGCTCGACGGCCTCGCGGCGGGCTCCTCGACGCTCGTCCTGTCGTCGTACGTCTTCATCGCCTTCTGGCAGTTCCGTCACACGTGCGAGCTGCTCGGCAACGCGAGCGGCTGCTACGGCGTCGACGCGTGGCACATGCAGGACGCGGCGATCGTCGCCGCGGCGATGCTCGGGGCGTCGATCGGCTTCCTCTGGTGGAACGCCGCGCCGGCGCGCATCTTCATGGGTGACACGGGATCGCTCGCGCTCGGCGGGTTGTTCGGCGGGCTGGCGATCGTGACGAACACGCAGCTGCTGCTCGTGATCGTCGGCGGCCTGTACGTGCTCGAGACGGCGTCCGTGATCATCCAGGTCATCTCGTACCGCGGGTTCGGACGACGGGTGTTCCGGATGTCGCCGATCCACCATCACTTCGAGCTCGTGGGATGGCCGGAGTTCACCGTGATCGTCCGCTTCTGGATGCTCGCGGGGATCTGCGCGTCGGTCGGTCTCGGTCTGTACTACGCCGACTTCATCGCCCGAGGAGGGCTCGACTGATGTCGGAGCGGTTCGACGGTCGGCGCGTCCTCGTGGTCGGCGCCGGCGTCGCGGGCCGCGCCGCCGCCACGATCTACGCCGACCGCGGCGCCGTGGTCCGCGTCAGCGACGCGCGCGATGCCGGTGCGATCGGCGACGTCTCCGATCTCGCGGGCGCCGGCGTCGAGGTGCGCACCGGAGGCCACGCCGACGACGACCTCGACGGCGTCGATCTCGTGTTCGCGAGTCCCGGCGTGCCACCGGGCGCGCCACCGCTCGTCTCGGCGCGGGCCAGGGGGCTCGACGTCGTCGGCGAGCTCGAGCTCGGCGCCCAGCTCGCCTCGGCGCCGTACCTCGCCGTGACGGGGACGAACGGCAAGACGACGGCGACGGGCCTGCTCGCCGCGTGCCTGCGCGCCGACGGCCTCGACGCGATCGCGTGCGGCAACATCGGATACCCGTTCCCGACCGCAGCGATCGAAGCGCACGACGTCCTCGTCGTCGAGTGCTCGTCCTTCCAGCTCGAGCGGCAGCGCTCGTTCCATCCGCGCGTGTCGGTCCTGCTGAACGTGGCCCCGGATCATCTGGACTGGCACGGCGGCTTCGATGCGTACGCGGACGCGAAGGCGAAGGTCTTCGCGTCGCAGCGGGGCGACGACGTCCACGTCGGGAACCGCGACGACGAGGCGGGGGCGGCCATCTCGGCGACCGCCCCATGCGCGACGTGCTGGTTCCGGGCCGGGGCCCCCGGGGCGGGGGAGGTCGGCTACCGCGGCGACCGTCTCGTGGCTCGGATCGGCGATGAGGTGGATCTGGGTGCGGTCGACGCCGCGCGCGCGGGCTTCCGCGAGGATGCCGCGGCGGCGGCGACGGCCGCGCTCGCGTTCGGAGCCGCCGCCGACGCGATCGCCATGGGCATCGCGGCCTTCGAGCCGGCACGGCACCGCGGCGAGACGGTGGCCGTCGTCGACGGCGTCCGGTTCGTCGACAACTCGAAGGCGACGAACGTCCACGCGGCGATCGCGGCGATCGACGGCGTGACCGACGCGGTGCTGATCGCCGGCGGGCGCGCGAAGGGCACCGACCTGTCGTCGCTCGCGTCGCGAGCCGACCGCCTGCGGGCGGTCGTCGCCCTCGGCGAAGCGACCGAGGAGCTCGTCGCGGCGTTCGGTGATCGCCTGCCCGTGCGGCGGGCAGCCACGATCGAGGACGCCGTTCGCGTGGCCCACCGGCTCGCCGCCCCCGGTGGCACCGTCCTGCTCGCCCCGGCGGCGGCCAGCTGGGATCAGTTCGCGAGCTACGAGGAGCGCGGCGACCGCTTCACCGCGGCCGCGCGGAGCCTTCCCGCCGGAGCGGATGCCCGTGGCTGAGCGCTCGACCGCGCGGGGTCGCGCGACCGCGGGCCGGGGCGAGGCCGCGAGCCGCGCGACGGCGAGCCGCGGCGCCACCAGGCGGGCGACGACGGCGACTCGGCGCCGCCACCTCCGCGCCGTCCCCGATCGGGCGCAGGCTCGGAGCCGCGCTGCGTCGATCCGCGCCGTTGCGCGGACCGACGTGATCCTCGTCCTCGTGCCGACGTGGTTCCTGACGGCCATGGGGCTCGTGATGGTGCTGTCGGCCGGCTCCGTGTCCGCGGCGCAGGGATACGACGGCAACAGCTTCTGGTACTTCCAGCGCCAGGTGATCTACGCGGTCGCCGGTCTGTCGGCCGGCGCGCTCGTCGCCCGGCTCCCGTACGCCGCGTGGCGACGCCTGTGGATCCCCGTGCTCGGGGTGTCGTCGTTGCTGATGCTCGTCGCCGCCCATCCGGCGTCTGGCACGTCGCTGTACGGCGCGTCGCGGTGGATCGACCTCGGACCCGTGACGCTGCAGCCGTCGGAGTTCGCGAAGCTCGGCCTGATCACGTTCGCGGCGACGGTGCTGACGGCCAAGCGGGCGAAGCTCGACGATCCGGTGCACCTGGCGTTGCCGCTCGCACCGGTCGTCATGGTGGTCGCGGGGCTCGGCGTCGCGCAGCGAGATCTCGGGACCACCGTCATCATCTGCGGTTCGGTCTTCCTGCTGCTCTTCGTCGCCGGCGTCCGGCTGCGATACCTCGCGGCGTCGGCGGCCGTGGGGCTGATCGGCGTCGCGTTCCTCATCGTCGGCGAGCCGTACCGCCGGACCCGGTTCTTCGACGCGTGGCTCAACCCGCAGGCCGACGCCTCCGGCGCCGGATACCAGCTGATCCAGGGTCTGATCGCGATCGGGTCGGGCGGATGGACCGGGCTGGGCCTCGGTTCCAGCCGCGCGAAGTGGGACTACCTGCCGAACGCGCACTCCGACTTCATCTTCGCCGTGATCGCCGAGGAACTCGGGCTCCTCGGCGCGCTCACGGTCCTCGTCGCCTTCGGCGTCCTGCTCTTCGCCGCGGTGCGGATCGCGCTCCACGCGACCGACACGTTCGGCCGGTTGCTCGCGGCGGGTGTCGCCTCGTGGATCGGGCTACAGACGGTGATCAACCTCGGCGCCGTGACGGGGCTCCTGCCGATCACCGGTGTTCCGTTGCCGCTCGTCTCGTTCGGCGGCACGGCCCTCGTCGTCACGCTCGCGGGGATCGGCGTCCTGGTGAGCGTCGCCCGTGGCACCGCCGCCCGCGGAGGTACGAACGGTCGAGGAGCGCGCGACCGGGCGGAGGCGACGCGGCCGCGTCCTCCCGCTCGGAAGGCTCCGCGGTGAAGGTCGTCGTCGCAGGAGGCGGAACCGGCGGCCACGTCACGCCGGCCTTGGCCGTCGCCCGTCGGTTGATCGACGACCACGGCGCGACGGTGCGGTTCATCGGGTCGTCCACCGGCTTCGAGGCGACGATGGTGCCCGAAGCCGGGATCGAGTTCCACGGCATCGAGGTGGTGCCGTTGTACCGCGAGGTGTCGTTCCGCGCTGCGCGGGCTCCGTTCGTGGCCGCCCGATCGGTCGGCCGAGCGCGGGCGTTGATCCGCGGCGCCGACGTGGTCCTCGGCGTCGGCGGCTACGCGAGCGTCCCGGCGGGGATCGCGGCGCGCCGCGAGCGGATCCCGCTCGTCCTCCACGAACAGAACGCGGTTCCGAGCCTGTCGAACCGGGTGCTCGCACGATGGGCGACGGCGATCGGCTCCACGTTCGCGTCGGCGGCCTCGCGGTTCGGTCGGACCGTCCGCGTGGAGCACACCGGCAACCCGGTCCGGTCGTCGATCCTCGCCGTGCCGACGCGCCGCGACGAACTCGCGACCCAAGCGCGGGAGGCGTTCCGCCTCGAGGCCGATCGCCGGACGGTGCTCGTGACCGGCGGAAGCCAGGGAGCGCTCCACCTCGACCAGGTGATCGCTGCGGCGCTGCCCGCCCTCGCGCCCCGGCCCGTCCAGCTGGTGGTCGTCACGGGACGTGACCACGTCGCCGTCGTGGCCGACGCCGTCGAGCGGGGACCGTCGCCGCGCGTCCACGTCGCGCCGTTCCTCGATCGGATCGAGCTCGCGTACGCGGTCGCGGACGTCGCCGTCGCCCGCGCGGGGGCCGGATCGGTCGCGGAGCTGGCCGTCTGCGGGATCCCCTGCGTGCTCGTGCCGTACCCGCACGCGACGGCGAACCATCAAGAGGCGAACGCGCGAGAGCTCGTCGCCGCCGGCGGAGCCGAGATGATCGTGGACCGGGAGCTTTCACCGGATGCCCTCGTCGCGTGCATCCTCGGGGTGATGGACGACGACGCCAGGCGCCGGTCGATGGCCCAGGCGATGCGGTCGTGGGCGCGGCCCGACGCCGACGTCCGCCTGGCGGAGCTCGTGATGGCGGTCGCGCGATGAGCACGCTCGCCACCGGCGCCTACGTCCCCCCTGACGGCTCGATCCCGACCCTCGACGTGCCGTCGCTCCAGGGGGTCGCGAAGGTCCACCTGATCGGCGCGGGCGGCGCCGGCATGCGGAACCTCGCGCGCCTGTTCCTCGCGCGCGGCATCGCCGTCGATGGCTCGGATCTCAAGGAGACGAAGGGCGTCCGCGAGCTGCGCGATCTCGGTGCGCGCATCGAGATCGGCCACGATCGCGCGCACCTCGCCGGCGCCGACGCCGTCGTGATCTCGAGCGCGATCGCGCCGACCAACGTCGAGCGGGTCGCGGCCGAGGCCGCCGGCGTGCCGGTCTGGCGCCGGCAGCAGGCGATCGCGGCGCTCGCAGCTGGCCGCCGGGTCGTGTCCGTCGCCGGAACGCACGGGAAGACGACGACCACGTCGCTCGTCGCGGTCTCCCTCGAGCGCGCCGGCCTCGATCCGACCTACCTCGTCGGTGGCGATCTGAACGAGAGCGGCTCGGGTGCCGCCCACGGCGAGGGGGACCTGTTCGTCTTCGAGGCCGACGAGAGCGACGGATCGTTCCTGCTCGTTCCGCCCTCGATCGGCGTGATCACGAACATCGAGCTCGATCACGTGGACTTCTATCCCGGAGGCTTTGACGAGATCGTCGCGGCCTTCGCGGCGTTCGACGCTCGATGCGGGCACGTCGTGGCGTTCGGCGACGACGCCGATGTCCGCGCGGCTCTCGCGGCGGCGGGCGTCGGCGCGACGACGTACGGGATGCGCGCGGACAACGACCTCGTCGTCACCGCCGATGCGCTCGGCCCGACGGGCGCGCGCGGCCGGGTCCGGGTCGACGGCCGCGAGGTGGACGTCTCGCTCGCCGTCGACGGAGCGCACAACCTCCTGAACGCCGCGGCCGCGATCGGCGTCGCCCGCGCGTGCGGCGTCGACGTGGCCGATGCCGCGGCGTCCCTCGCGTCGTTCGCCGGCGTCCACCGCCGGTTCGAGCGACGCGGTCACGCGCGCGGGGCGGACTTCTACGACGACTACGGCCACACCCCCACGGAGATGCGGGTCACGATCGAGACGGCCCGCCGGCGAGAGCCGCAGCGCCTGATCGCGGTCGTGCAGCCGCACCGCTACTCGCGCGTCCAGGCGTTGTGGCGCCAGCTCGGCGCGAGCGTCACCGGTGCCGACGTGGTCGTCGTGACCGACGTCTACGGCGCGGCGCAGGACCCGATCCCGGGCATCACCGGCAAGCTCGTCGTCGACGGCGTGCAGCTCGCCGAGCCCGGTCGGCGGACCGTCTACCTCCCGCACCGACGCGACGTCGTCGCGTTCCTCGACCGAGAGGTCCGCGAGGGCGATCTCGTCGTGACGATGGGATGCGGTGACGTGTGGATGGTGGGCGACGCCGCGCTCGAACGGATCCGGGAGCGCGACGGTGGATGACCTCGCGGCCGCCGAGCGGATCCTCCGCGACGCGGTGGGGGAGCGGCTCCGCGTCGCGTTCCCGCTCGGCCCGCTGACGACGTTCCGGATCGGCGGTCCTGCGGCGCTCTACCTGGAGCCCGAGAGCGAGGGCGACCTCTCGGCGGCGGCCCGGGCGATCACCGAGGCCGCGATCCCATGGACGGTGCTGGGCAAGGGGTCGAACGTCCTCGTCGCGGACGAGGGGTTCCCCGGCCTCGTGCTCCGGCTCGGGCGGGCGTTCCGCTGGGCGGCGCGCGAGGACGAGCGCCTGACCGCCGGCGGGGCGATGCCGCTCCCGGCGCTCGCCGGTGTGGCGCTCGGTCACGGCCTCGCCGGCATCGAGTTCGGCGTCGCGATCCCCGCCACCGTCGGAGGAGCCGTCCGGATGAACGCCGGGGCGCACGGAGGAGAGATCCGCGACGTCGTGGTGCAGATCGAGCTGTTCGACCTCACGTCGGATCGCCGTCTCGCGCTGGCGGCTTCCGACGCGGGGTTCGGCTACCGCTCCAGCCGCCTTCCGGCCGGCTCGGTCGTGACCGGCGCGACGTTCGCGCTCGTGGACGGCGACGTCGCCGAGATCCGGTCACGGATGGATGACGCCCGCGCATGGCGTCGGCGCACGCAGCCGCTCGCGGAGCCGAACTGCGGCAGCGTGTTCACGAACCCGCCGGGCGCCCACGCCGCCAAGCTGATCGAGGATGCGGGCGGCAAGTCGCTCGTCGAAGGTCGGGCCCACGTCTCCGCGAAGCACGCGAACTTCATCATCGCGGAGCCCGGCGCGACGGCCGCCGACGTCATGCGCCTGATCGACCGGATCCGCGTCCTCGTGCGCGAGCACGCCGGCCTCGAGCTCGTGCCGGAGGTGCAGCTCGTCGGCGGAACGGCCGATGGCTGAACGCCGCGTCCTCCGGCCGAGGGTGCGCCGTGGTCTGATCGCCGCCGGAGCGCTCGCGCTCGCCGCCGGCGCCGGGTACGGCTCGACGTACACGTGGCTCTTCGCGGCGGGAACGGTGCGTGTCGAGGGCGAGTCCCGCATGACGGCGGCGGAGGTGCGTCGCATCGGCGGGCTCGGCGTGGGCACGAACCTCTTCCACCTGGACGCATCCGCGATCGAGCATCGGCTCCTCGACGACCCGCGGGTCGCGGAAGCGAGCGTCGAGACCGACCTGCCCGACGTCGTGACCGTCCGCATCGTCGAGCGCGTCCCGGTGGCACGTGCGTCCGTCGCGGGAGCAGCCGCGATCGTCGCCGACGACGGTGAGCTCCTGCCCGGCACCCCCTCGAGTTCGCTGCCCGAGATCCGCGCGGTCGCGGGCGTCCTCGATCGACCCCGACGCGTCGCAGCGGCAGGCGCGCTCGCCGAGATGTCGCCGGCGCTCCGCCGGAGCGTCGTGACGGTGTTCTCGGCGGCCGACGGTCATCTCGTGCTCGAGACGGCGAACGGTGTGACCGTGACGTACGGCGCGCCCGCCGAGACGGCGGCCAAGGCGGCGTCGCTCCGCGCGGTGCTCGCCTGGGCCGACGCGCAGGGGGTCGAACTGGTCGCCGTCGACGTGTCGGTCCCGAACGCGCCCACGGCTCGTACCGAAGACGGGAGCGTGACGCCGACCTCTCCCTGAGGCGGAACTGTCACGGTTCGCGGTAACGAACGCGGAGCGAGGGGACGACGACTGCTTGACGGAGCAGCGGGTCCTTAGTAGGGTCGCCTATCTCAACGTTAGGTAGAAATAACAATAACGCTCTACTTGACGGTGAGCGTGCGGTCGAGATGCAGGACCGGCACGGAAGGACGTTGCAGGACAGACGCGACGAGCGTGGACGGACGTAGGAGGCTGGGTCAGGAGCCAGAGGGCCTGCGGGGGGTCTCGAGCAGGCGCGAGGCGGAGCAACGGTGCAGCAACCGGGGGGCGTCATGCGGCCCCTGGATGCCGGGGCCGGAGGGTCGTACGAGATGGACATTCCCCAGAACTACCTCGCGGTGATCAAGGTCGTCGGGATCGGCGGCGGCGGCGTGAACGCGGTGAACCGGATGATCGAGGCAGGCCTCCGGGGCGTCGAGTTCATCGCCGTGAACACCGACGCGCAGACGCTGCTGATGTCCGACGCCGAGGTGAAGCTCGACATCGGCCGTGAGACCACCCGCGGGCTCGGGGCCGGTTCGGATCCCGAGGTCGGGAACCAGGCCGCGACCGAGCATGCCGACGAGATCGAGGAGATCCTCAAAGGCGCCGACATGGTCTTCATCACGGCCGGCGAGGGAGGCGGCACGGGCACCGGAGGGGCGCCGGTCGTGGCCGAGATCGCGCGGAACCTCGGCGCCCTGACGATCGGCGTCGTGACGCGCCCGTTCGGCTTCGAGGGCCGCAAGCGCGCGACGCAGGCCGACCTCGGCATCACCGAGCTGAAGAAGGCCGTCGACACGCTGATCGTCGTGCCGAACGACCGTCTCCTCCAGGTCGCCTATCCGCACATGCCGATGATCGAGGCGTTCCGGATGGCCGACCAGGTCCTGTATCAGGGCGTCGACGGCATCACGTCGCTGATCACGACACCGGGCCTGATCAACCTCGACTTCGCCGACGTGAAGTCGGTGATGGCGGGAGCGGGCTCAGCGCTCATGGGCATCGGCGCCGGCGCCGGCGACGACCGCGCCGCCGAAGCCGCTCGGAACGCCGTCAGCTCGCCGCTCCTCGAGTCGTCGATCGACGGCGCGAAGGGCGTGCTGCTGTCGATCGCCGGTCCGACCGACCTGACCCTGCACGAGGTGAACGCCGCGGCCGACGCGATCACCCGCGTCGCGCACCCCGACGCCAACATCATCTTCGGCGCCGTCGTCGACGACGCCCTCGGCGACGAGGTCCGGGTGACGGTCGTCGCGGCGGGCTTCGACAAGGTCACGCCCGTGGGGGACAACCGGTTCGAATCTCGACTGTCGAAGCTGCTCGAGGAACCCGCGCGTCCGAGCGCGCCGGTGGCCGTCCCGAGCGAGCCGCTGCCCTCGATCCTCGCCGACGAGAGCGACGATGTGTTCACGACGGGCGAGTCCGAGCCGGCCACCGTGTCGTTCGACGCCGAGGAAGACCTCGACATCCCGGACTTCCTGAAGAGCTAGATCGGACCGACGGAACCCCGCCGACGCGCGGCCCCGCGCGTGGGGGCGGGGAGGTTCGAGCGAGGAGGCGCCCTTCCCCCGCCTCTTGGCCGAGAGAACCTCCCCGCCCCCGTCCACGTCCGTGACGGCGCCGCCGTCGCGGGATGGGAAGCTCCCGCGGTGACGACCGACGACATCGCGAGCCGCCTCGCCGCGATCCGGGAGCGGATCGCGGATGCGGCCGCCGCGGCCGGGCGCACGCCCGACGACGTCACGCTCGTCGCGGCGGCGAAGCGCCAACCGGCGGAGGCGATGCGTGCCGCGGTCGAGCTCGGCGTGGAGGCGATCGGGCACAACTACGTGCGGGAGCTGCGCCAGGCGCGGGCGGACGTGGGCCCATCGGCCGTCCGATGGCACTTCATCGGGACGCTGCAGTCCAGCACCGCCCACCACGTCGCCGACCTCGCCGACGTGGTCGAGACGCTCGCCGGTGATCGAGCCGTCCGACGCCTCGCCGCGCGGGCCGAGCGTGCGGGCCGAACCGTCGACGGGCTCCTCGAGGTCGACTTCACCGGTCGACGTTCCGGGTACGCGCCCGACGAGGTCGCCGCCGCGGTCGATCGCGTGGCGGCGCTCGACGGCGTCCGGCTGCGCGGCCTGATGACGATCCCGCCTCCCACGCCGACGGCGGAGGAGGCGCGGCCGTGGTTCCGCCGGCTCCGTGAGCTGCGTGACGACGTCCGCGAACGGCATCCCGAGGTGCTGGACCTGTCGATGGGGATGTCGTTGGATTACCAGGTCGCGGTGCATGAAGGCGCTACCATGGTCCGGATCGGGACGGCGTTGTTCGGCCCGCGGACCTGACGAGCGCGACCCCGTGGCGCGAGCCCGCGGAACAGGGAGGACCGACACATGGCCGGCGTGTGGAAGAAGACGATGAACTACCTGGGGCTCGTGGAGGACGACGAGGAGTTCGTCGAGGACCTGCCCGAGGCCGAGCCCGCGCCCGTCCGCCGGATGCGCCCGCAGGCGGTCCGCGAGGTGCCGGCCGACACCGAGGGCGTCGTGCGCACGATCGCGTCGCCGCGTCCGGCGGCGACCGGCGCGATCCACAAGTCGGAGCCGAAGCGCTTCAACGAGGCGCGCGAGGTCGCCGACCGGTTCAAAGAAGGCACCGCGGTCATCATGAACCTCCAGTCGACCGAGGACTCGATCGCGCGCCGCCTCGTCGACTTCGCCAGCGGCCTCGTCTACGGGCTCGACGGCAAGATCGAGCTCGTCGCGAACCGGGTGTACCTGCTGACCCCCGCCGATGTCGAGGTGTCGGCCGAGGAGCGCGAGCGGCTCGCCGGCGGTGGGTTCTACAACCAGTTCTGAGGCGAGCCGGAGGCGCGGCGACGGGTCGCGCTGTTAGCCTTCCCGGCCGGTGGAACGCCTGATCTGTCTCGTCCTGTTCGTCTTCTGGCTGCTGTTGCTCGCGCGCGTGGTGCTGTCGTGGCTGCAGCTCGCTGGTGTCCGCCCGCCGATGGGCGGCCCGCTGCGCTCCCTCTACGACCTGCTCTTCGACGTGACGGAGCCCGTGCTGAGCCGGCTCCGACGCATCGTGCCGCCGGCGGGCATGTTCGACCTCTCGGTGGTCGTCGCGTTCATCATCATCTTCGTGCTGCAGGCGGCGATCTGCCGGTAGGACCGATCGAACGAGGAGGCGCCCCGTGCGACGCAAGGACAAGGACCAGGGAGCCGTTCCCGCCCCGTCGACGGCGTCGTCGATGATCACCCCGCTCGACATCCAGCAGAAGGAGTTCCAGGTCTCGCGCTTCGGCGGCTACCGGATGCGCGACGTCGACGAGTTCCTCGACCAGCTCACCGACGCGATGTCGGCGGTGCTCGCCGAGAACGAGCGGCTGCGCGCGGGAGCGGGATCGCCGCCGCTGGTCGGCAGCCCCGACCTCGACGAGGTCGCGCGCCAGGCCGACGAGATCATCCAGCGCGCGCGCGATGAGGCGGCGAGGATCGTCGCCGAGGCGAACGAGCGGGCGGCGTCGCTCGCAGGAGGCGCCGCCGCCGGCGCCGTCACGGGGGCCGACCGTGCTGCGGTCGACGCGTTCCTCGCCCGGGAACGTGCGTTCCTGCAGAGCCTCGCATCGCTCGTCCAGGAACATGCCGACGGCGTCAAGGGCATGGCACGCGACGTCCGGCGCCGGAGCGCCCCGTCGTCGTCCGCGGCCGACGCCGGCCCGTCGGCGCCCGACCCGAGCGCAGAGCGGTCCGCGCGCCCCCCGGCTCCGACCGCGCCCGTCGAGGCGCCCGCAGCCGCTGCCTCGGTCGCAGCGTCCGAGCCGGCGACGGAGCCGCCCGTCCCGTCACGCGACACCGCGACCGGAGCGGAGCCGGAGACCCGCGCTCCGTCGGGCGACGCGGCGACCGAGCCAGAGCAAGAGCCGGAGCACGAGCCGGAGCAAGAGCCGGAGCCCACGAGGCCGATCACGCCGGTCCCGGGCACCGCCGACGATCCGATCGTCGTGTCGGAGCCCGAGCCCGCACGCACCCGGCGCGAGGACGACGGCGACCAGAGCCTCCGCGAGCTGTTCTGGGGCGAGGAGAGCTGACCGCGCGAGCGTCCGACCCGGAGCGCGGACCCGCGCGTCGTCACGCCCGCCGCAGCGTGACGACGACCGGCGTTCCGTCGAGCTCCGTCTCCTGACGGAACGCCGCGTCCTCGAGCGCCGACCCCGACGTCTCGAGCGCGAGGGTCTCCGAGGCGATCGCATCACGGTGCGCCGCCACCGCGTCCGCCCAGACGCCGGTCGTCGCGACGCCGAGCGCGATCCGGTCGCCGACGTCGAGCCCCGCGGCCTTCCGCGCGTCCTGAACGAGCCTGATCACCTCGCGCGCCCTCCCTTCGGCGAGGAGGTCGTCGTCGACCTCGAGGTCGAGCGCGACGGTGACGCCGCCCTCGCCCGCCACGCCCCAGCCCGCGAGGACCTCCTGTGTGAGGTCGACGTCGTCGGGTGCGAGCTCGACGGCTCCGTCGCCGAGGTCGATCGTGATCGATCCGCCGCTCGCGAGGGCGGACGCCAACGCGCCGTCGTCGCCGGCCAGTGCCGCGGCGACGTCTTTGACGCGGGAACCGAGCCGGGGTCCGAGCGCCTTGAACCTCGGCTTCGCGCGCCACCGACCGAACGTCGAGACGGATCCCGCGAACCGGACCTCTCGGACGTTCAGCTCGTCGGCGATGATCGGGAGCAGCCCGTCGAGCGCGGCATGCGAACCCGCGACGTGCACGACCGCGGCTCGCAGCGGCTGGCGCACCTTCGTCTTCGTCTCGACGCGGATCCGCCGGCCGAGCTCGACGATGCGGCGTGCCTCCACCATCGCGCCATCGAGGTCGTCGTCGATCGACGCGACATCGGCGGTCGGGTAGTCGGCGAGATGCACCGAGTCGGGACCGCCGCCCCGCGCCGCCGCGAGGTTGCGCCACAGCTCCTCCGCGACGAACGGCGTGAACGGCGCGAGGAGCGTCGCGACCGTGACGAGGCACTCGTGCAGCGTGTGGAACGCCGCGCGGGCGTCGTCGCCGAGCTCGCCGCCGGCGTTCCAGAACCGTCTGCGGGATCGACGGACGTACCACTTCGACAGATCGTCGACGAACGCCTCGATCCGTCGACCCGCCGCCGTCGCGTCGTACGCCTCGAGGCCGCGTCGGGCCTCGTCGATCGTCCGGTGCAGCTGCGACACGATCCACCGGTCGAGCGGCGGGCGTTCCGCGACGGGAGGCGCCGGCGTCGCGTCGGGATCGAAGCCGTCGGCGATCGCGTACGTGCAGAAGAACGCGTACACGTTCCAGAGCGTCATGAGGAACCGGCGGACGATCTCGTCGAAGGCCTCCATCGACACGCGCCGCGACGCCCACGGCGAACCTTCGGTCAACAGGAACCATCGGAGGGCATCGGCGCCGTGGCGATCGAGGACGTCGAACGGGTCGATCACGTTCCCGAGCGACTTCGACATCTTCTTGCCGTCCTTGTCCACGATGTGGCCGAGACAGACGACGTTCCGGTACGTGATCGAGTCGAAGTGCAGGACGCCTTCGGCCATGAGCGTGTAGAACCACCCACGCGTCTGGTCGATCGCCTCGGAGATGAAGTCGGCGGGGAACGACCGCGTGAACAGCTCCTCCCCGCGCCCGAGCTCGGGGTGATATCCCCACTGCGCGAACGGCATCGCGCCGGAGTCGTACCAGGTGTCGATCACTTCCGGGACGCGCGTCGCCGTCGCTGCGCACCCGTCGGCGCCGCACGCGATCGTCACGTCGTCGATCTGCGGCCGATGCGGATCGAGGCTCGACAGGTCTCGGCCGGCGCGCTCGCCGAGCTCGCGGAGCGAGCCGATCGCGGTCGCATGGCCCTGCGGGCACCGCCAGATCGGCAGCGGCGTGCCCCAGTACCGCTCGCGCGAGAGTGCCCAGTCGACGTTGTTCTCGAGCCAGTTCCCGTAGCGCCCGTGCCGGATGTGCTCGGGGAACCACGCCACCTCGTCGTTCACCTCGAGGAGGCGGTCCTTCACGGCGGTCGTGCGGATGTACCACGACGTGCGCGCGTAGTAGAGCAACGGGGTCCCGCAGCGCCAGCAGAACGGGTAGCTGTGTTCGTACGTCCCTGCCTGCACCAGGAGCCCCCGCGCTCGGAGGTCGTCCACGATCTTCGCGTCGGCCTCCTTCACGAAGAGGCCACGCACGAACGCCGGCGCCTCGTCGGTGAACGTGCCGTCGTCGGCGACGGGCTTGAAGACCGGCCAGCCCTCGCGGATCCCGACGTCGAGGTCGAGCGCGCCGAACGCCGGCGCCAGGTGGACGATGCCCGTGCCGTCCTCCATCGATACGAAGTCGCCGGCCACGACGCGATGCGCGCCGGTCGCCTCGTCGACGTTGGGGTACGGGGGCTCGTAGCGCACGCCGACGAGGTCGGCCCCCCGCAACTCCCGCTCCGGGGCGTGGTCTCCGGCGAGCCGAGCGACCAGCGGCGCCGCGACGATCACCCGCTCGTCGCCGACGGGCACGACGACGTAGGTGGCCGACGGATCCACGGCGGCGCCGGTGTTCGACGGCAGCGTCCACGGCGTGGTCGTCCACACCGCCAGCGAGAGCCCGACGAGCGACGCATCGTCGGCCTCGACGATGGGGAACCGGACGTCGACGCTCGGATCGGCGACCGTCCGGTAGCCGAGCGCGACCTCGGCGTCGGACAGCGCCGTTCCGCACCGCGGGCAGTACGCCGTGACCTTGTCGGCCTCGACGAGGAGGCCTCGCTCGTGGAGCCGCTTCAGGGACCACCAGACCGACTCGATGTACTCGGTCGACATCGTCCAGTAGGCGTCGGACATGTCGATCCAGAAGCCGATCCGTTCGGTCAGCCGCTCGAACTCCCCGACGTAGCGCTGGACCGACTCGCGGCAGAGGCGGTTGAACTCGGCGATGCCGAAGGCCTCGATGTCGCGCTTGCCGGTCGTGCCGATCTCCTTCTCGACCTCGAGCTCGACGGGCAGGCCGTGACAGTCCCAGCCGGCCTTGCGGCGGACGAAGTGGCCGGTCATCGTCTTGAACCGCGGGTACACGTCCTTGAAGGTGCGCGGCTCGACGTGGTGGATGCCCGGCTTGCCGTTCGCGGTCGGCGGGCCCTCGTAGAAGACCCATCCCGGGGCGCCGTCGCGGAGCTCGAGCGAGCGCTCGAAGACGCGTGCCTCGCGCCAGAAGCCGAGCACGCGCGCCTCGAGCTCGGGGAAGTGCACCCTGGGGTCGACCGCCTGGAACGTCGCCATCGCCGTCCTCGTTCCCTTCCGTGCGTGCCCCATCGGGCGCGCCGCCATCCGCTCCGAGGAACGAGGAACGCCTCGTCCCGATGCAGGGACGAGGCGGAAGGGCCCCGCGGTACCACCCCGCTTGCCGCGCGCTCGCGCGCGCGGCCGCTCGCCGGTCGCCAGCACGACCGTCCGCGATCACGGGCGGACCCGCCTGCGTCTACTTCGCCGCGGATGGCGTTCGCGGCGGTTCGGGCAGGAGCTCGGGGAGGATGACGCCGGGGGCGGAAGGCGCCGGCTCCCACCGTCCCGGCTCGCTCGCGCCTCGCTGATCCCGGCGCCGCGTTCCCGTCGTCGCCGTTGCGGCCATGCTACACGCGACGCCACCGCTGCGGAACCGTTCCGGAGCGCGGACACGGCCATGTCGGTTGCCCCGCGGGCGTCCCGACGTCGTCTGCTACCCTCGGCGGCCATGGCGCAGGCCAAGCTCACGAAGAAGGAGCAGGACGACCTCCGCACGCGCCTCGTCGACGAGCGCGAGGAGCTGCAGACGCAGCTCACGGGCATCGAGGAGGACACGTTCGCTGCGTCGCAGTCCGAGATGACCGGCGACGTCGGGCTCGACGACGAGATGGCCGACGCGGGCACGGCGACCTTCGAGCGCGAGAAGGACCTGTCGATCGAGCAGAACGTCCGCGATCTGCTGCAGAAGATCGATCGCGCCCTCAAACGCATGGACGAGGGCGCCTACGGCGTCTGCGAGCGGTGCGGCAAGCCGATCGAGAAGGCACGCATCAAGGCGCTGCCGTACGTCGACCTCTGCATCAAAGACGCCCAGGCGCAGACGCGCCGCTGACGGTGGATCGCGCCCGACGCCGGGGCGCCGCCCTCCTGTTCGCCGTCGCGGCCGCCGCGTACGTCGGCGACCGCCTCACCAAGGTCTGGGCCGAATCGCGGCTCGCCGAGGCGCCGATCGAGCTGATCGACGGCGTCCTCACGCTCCGGTTCACGACCAACTCCGGTGGCGCGTTCAGCATCGGTGGTTCCACGCCGTGGATCTTCGTGACGGCGTCGGTCGTCGTGATCGGCATCATCGTGGTGACGTCGTTTCGGCACACGAGCCTCTGGTCCGCCGCCGCCGTCGGACTGATCCTCGGCGGGGCGCTCGGCAACCTCACCGACCGAGCGATCCGAGGTGAGGCGTTCCGCGGGCGCGTCGTCGACTTCATCGACGTGCACGTGTGGCCGATCTTCAACCTCGCAGACACGGCGATCGTGATCGGAGCCGCCGTGCTCGCCTTCGGGTCGTTCCTCGACGGGCGCGACGCTCACGCCCAGGCCGACGCCGACCGCGACGCCGAGGCCGACGCGGAGGCGCCGGATGCGCGATGAGCGGTTCACCGCGGAGGCCGGCCGGCTCGACGCGGTGCTCGCGCGGCTGACGGGTCGGCCGCGCGCGGAGATCCAGCGCGCGATCGACGCCGGCCGGGTGCGCGTCGACGGCGCGTCACGGCCGCGGTCGCACCGGCTCGAGGGGGGCGAGACGCTCGACGTCGCGGCGGCCGACGACGTGCCGGTGCCGGCCGAAGGTCCCCCCGTGCCCATCCGGTACGAAGACGAGCACCTCCTCGTCGTCGCGAAGCCGGCAGGGCTGGTGGTCCATCCGACCGAGGCGCGCCGTTCGGGCACGCTGGTCAGCCGTCTCCTCGGCATGGGCGTCCCGCTCGCGGCTCGCGGGGGTCGCCTCCGACCGGGCATCGTCCACCGGCTCGACGTCGGCACGAGCGGACTGCTGGTCGTCGCGAAGACCGACGAGGCGCACGCGGCGCTCGAGGGCATGATGCGCCGACACGAGACGGAGCGTCGTTACGTGGCGCTCGTCCGCGGCGCGGTCGAACCCGATGCGTTCACCGTCGACGCGCCGCTCGGGCGCCGCGCCGCGCGCATCGTCGTCGATCGCGTCGACGGACGTCGTGCCGAGACGCTCGTGGAGGTCCGCGAGCGTCTCGCCCGGTGCACCCTGGTCGAGGCCGTGCCGCGGACCGGTCGGACGCACCAGATCCGCGTCCATCTGGCCGCCCTCGGCCATCCGATCCTCGGAGATCGGACCTACGGAGGCGCGGGCGAGGAGGCGGCCCGGATCGGGCTGACGCGGCCGTTCCTGCACGCTCGCGCCCTGACCTTCACGCACCCGATCGACGGCCGGTTGGTCGCGGTGGAAGAGCCGCTCCCGACGGAGCTCGTCGAAGCGCTCGCCCGTGCCCGCGACGACCTGCAGCCTTGACGGCCCCGCGGGGCGGACGTACGTTCAGGCCTCCTCGAATCACACCCCTGTAGTTCTCCACAGGTTTCCACAGCCGGCGCGGGACGACGCCCGGCGGTGGAGCGACGGAACGGATGACCGATCGATGAGCGGCGACCGATGACGGGCGACGGCTTCGTGCACCTGCACACGCACACCGAGTACTCGCTGCTCGACGGCGCCGCACGGATCGAGCCGCCGGCGGCGAACCAGGGCGCTCCGACGATCTTCACCGAGGCCGAGCGTCTCGGGATGCCTGCGGTCGCGATGACCGACCACGGCGCGATGTTCGGCGCCCTGCGGTTCTACGAGGCGGCACGCGCCGCCGGCATCACGCCGATCCTCGGCGTCGAGGCGTACGTCGCGCCGGGTTCACGCTTCGACCGGACGCCCGGCGAGTCCGAGGAGAAGTACTACCACCTCACGCTCCTCGCCGAGGACGAGATCGGGTACCGCAACCTCCTTCGCCTGGTGTCGCTCGCGCACCTCGAGGGCTTCTACCACCGCCCTCGGATGGACAAGCAGCTCCTCGCCGAGCATGCCGCCGGCGTCCTGTGCCTGTCGGGCTGCCTCTCGTCCGAGATCGGCGTGGCGCTGCAACAGGGCCGGGCCGACCGCGCCCGGCGCGTCGCCGGTGAGTACCGCGAGATCTTCGGCCCCGACCGGTACTTCGTCGAGCTCCAGGACCACGGGCTCGCGGATCAGCGCCGGATCCTGCCCGAGCAGGTCGCGATCGCGCGCGACGTCGGCGTTCCGGTCGTCGCGACGAACGACCTCCACTACACCTTGCAGGCCGACGCCAAGCCGCACGACGTCCTGCTCTGCATCCAGCAGCAGAAGCTCCAGAGCGACCCGAAGCGGCTGAAGTTCGATTCCGACGGGTTCTACCTGAAGAGCGCCGAGGCGATGCGGCACGTGTTCCGGGATCTCCCCGAGGCGTGTGACCAGACGCTCGCGATCGCCGAGCGGATCCGGCCGATCCCCGAACTCGAGCGCGTCCTCGTCGAGCACAAGACCGAGTACCACCTGCCCAGGGTCGAGACGCCGAACGGCGAGCCGCTCCCCGTCTACCTGCGCACGCTCGTCGAGCGCGGATCCGTCGAGCGCTACGACGACCCGGTGCCCGACGAGGCCCGCGACCGGATCGAGCACGAGCTGCACGTGATCGAGCAGATGGGGTTCGCGAGCTACTTCCTGATCGTGTGGGACCTGATCCGGTTCGCGCGTGAGCAGGGCATCCGCGTCGGCCCGGGCCGCGGATCCGCCGCCGGTTCGGTCGTGTCGTACTGCCTCCGCATCACCGACCTGGATCCGCTGCGGTACGGCGTGCTCTTCGAGCGGTTCCTGAACCCCGAGCGGATCCAGATGCCCGACATCGACATGGACTTCGACGAGCGTCGGCGCGACGAGGTGATCCGCTACGCCACCGAGAAGTACGGCTCGGATCACGTCGCGCAGATCGTCACGTTCCAGACGATCAAGGGGAAACAAGGGATCCGCGACGCGGCGCGGGTGCTGGGGTTCCCGCCGGTCGTCGGCGACCGGCTCTGCAAGATGTACCCGCCGGCGGTGATGGGCCGCGACGAGCCGATCGACAAGGCCCTCGAGATCTCCCCGGAGCTCCGCGACGCCTACGAGAAGGAGCCCGAGGCGCGCGAGATCGTCGACACGGCCCGCGCGCTCGAGGGGCTGCGCCGTGAGGACTCCGTCCACGCCGCGGGCGTCGTGATCGGCGACGCGCCGCTCGTGAACTACCTGCCCCTGAAGCTGACGAAGGACTCGAAGGACGACGCGAAGAAGATCGTCACGCAGTTCGACATGCACGGCGTCGAGCAGCTCGGGCTGCTGAAGATGGACTTCCTCGGGCTCCGGAACCTCTCGGTGATCGAAGACACGCTGCGCCACCTCCGTGACCGCGGGCTCGATCTCGACATCGATCACGTGCCGCTCGACGATGCCGAGACCTACGCGATGCTGAAGCGCGGCGACACCACCGGGGTGTTCCAGATGGAGTCCGCCGGCATGCGGAACCTGATCCGGTTGCTCCAGCCCGATCGGTTCGAGGATCTGATGGCGCTCGTCGCGCTCTACCGGCCCGGCCCGCTCAACAACGGCCTGCACACCGAGTACGCCGAGCGGAAGCACGGGCGCAAGAAGGTCGTGTACCCGCACCCCGACCTGCAGCCCGTCCTGCAGGACACGTACGGGGTGATGGTCTATCAGGAGCAGGTCATGCAGACCGCCGTGACGATGGCGGGCTTCTCGATGGGCGAAGCCGACACGCTCCGCAAGGCGATGGGCAAGAAGAAGCTCGAGGTCCTGATGCCGTTCAAGGAGCGCTTCATCGACGGCGCGACCGCGAAGGGCTACGACCGACGCCTCGCGGACGGGCTGTTCGAGACGATCGTGCCGTTCGCCGACTACGGCTTCAACGCGTCGCATGCGTGCGCTTACGGCTACGTCGCGTACCAGACGGCGTACCTGATGGCGCACCACACGGTCGAATACATGGCCGCGATCCTCACGTCGGTGAAGGACGACAAGGACCGCAAGCCGTACTACCTGTACGCGTGCCGGGGGATGGGTATCGAGGTGCTGCCTCCCGACGTGAACGAGTCGATGGCCGACTTCGCGCCCGCACCCGGCGACCGCGAGGCCATCCGGTACGGGCTGTCGGCGGTCCGGAACGTCGGTGACGGCGTCGTGCAGGCGATCCTCGCCGCCCGTGCCCGTGGTGGTGCGTTCACGTCGTTCGCCGACTTCTGCCGCCGGGTCGAGCCCGGCGTGCTCACGAAGCGGGTCTTCGAATCGTTGATCCTCGCCGGCGCCTTCGACTCCCTCGGCTACACGCGCGGCGGCCTCGTCCAGAAGCGCGGTGACGGTGACCAGGCCGCATGGGAGAAGGTCGCGGCGCCGATCCTCGCGGAACGCAAGGCCGAGGCGGCGGGTCAGTTCTCGCTCTTCGGCGGCGGCGACGACGGCCTGACCGAGATCGACGAGTCGATCCTCGGCGGCCCGGAGCTCGACAAGCGGCTGCTCCTGTCGAGGGAGAAGGAGATGCTCGGCCAGTTCGTGACGGACCATCCGCTGCTCGCCGTGCAGGCGTCGCTGCGCACGCAGTGCTCGCACGACATCGCGCGGCTCGACGAGCTCGGCGACGGCGATCTCGTGACGATCGGAGGCATCATCGGCACGCTCGCGCGGAAGTACACGAAGCGCGGCGAGCCGTACGCCCAGTTCCGGTTGGAGGGACTCGCCGGCGGCGTCGAGGTCGTCGCGTTCCCGTCGGTCTACGACGCGGTCCCGGAGCTGATCGAGACCGACACGATCGTCCTCGTCACCGGCAGGATCGATCTGCGCGGACGTGAGCTGCAGATCCGTGCGAGCGACGTGAAGGCGCCCGTGCTCGAGCTCGGCGAAGCGGCGGCCGCGACCTCCGGGGGATCGCTCGTCGTCGAGCTCCCCGCGGCCGCGTGCACCGCGTCGGTGCTCGCGAAGCTGAAGCACCTCTTCGAGGCCGCGCCGGGCGAGGTGCCCGTCCAGGTCCGGTTCGTCTCGTCGCAGGGCGTCCAGCCCCTCGAGCTCGGTCGTTTCGGCGTGGACCCGCGCGGGTCGCTGATCGACGAGATCCGGTCGTTGCTGGGACCCACGTCGGCGCGTCTCGAGCACGCCGACGGCGCCGACCGGCGCCCGGCCGCCGCCGTGGCGGTCAGTTCGGGCTGACGCCGAGGTCCGCCCCGGCGATGCCGGCGCCGGTGGCCCGGACCAGCGCCGCCTCGCGCCGGAACACCGCCGCGGCGCGCCCGAGCCGCGCTCCGGCTCCCGGAAGCTCGAGCAGGGACTGCCGGACCGCCGGAAGACCGGGCACGGCGCCCGCGAGCGCGTAGCTGGCCGCGACGGGATCCGTGGGGACGGCGGGGCGTGCCTCGTCCTCGCCGATCGACGCCAGGTACGCGTGCAGGGCGTCCACCGCGGCGTCCACGTCGTCGGTTCCGGCGCCCCCCTCGTCGGGATAGGGCTCGCATCGCCACCGCGGGTACGGATCGTCCCCGATCGGTTCGATCAGCGCGACGCGCTCGTGACCCGCGAGGTCGAGGGCGAGGGAGCCGTCGGGCAGCACGTCGGGCGCGGCACCCCCGACCGTGACGCCGACGCGGAAGACGTCGGCCGGCCCGGCGACCTCGCGTCCCTGCCGGATCGCCGCGACGACGAACCTGCCATCCGGAACGACGTCGTCGACGAGGCGGCGGTACCGCGGCTCGAAGACCCGGAGCGACAACGGCGCTCCGGGGAACACGACCTGATGGAGCGCGAAGACGGGGAAGCTCGTGGCGGGCACGCCTCGAGGCTATCGTGCGCCGGTGGTGTTCTCCGTCCTTCCCGCCCTCGACGTCGCGGGCGCACGGCTCGCCGTCTGGACGCCCGACGGCCCCGAGCCGCTCGCCGCGTTCGACGGCGACCCGCTCCGCGCAGCCGAGGCGGCGCGGACGGCGGGCGCCGACATGATCCATCTCGTGGACATGGATCACGCGCTCCGCGGCTCGCCGTTGCGCACGGAACTGATCGAGGCGGTGACCGGATCGGGCTCCGCGGTCCAGGCGAGCGGCGGCATCGCCGATCGGCCGACGGTCCGCGCAGCCTTCGACGCCGGCGCCGATCGGGTCGTGCTCGGGTCCGCCGCGCTCACCGAGGACGCGGTCGTCGCCTCGGTCCTCGGATCGGCCTCGCCCGGTTCCGTGCTCGTCGGGATCGAATGCCGCGACGGCGCGGTCGTCGCGCGAGGTCGTGGCGACGTCGAGCTCGAGCTGGTCAGCACGCTCGGGTGGCTCACCGCGGCAGGCGCCCAGGGCTTCGTCGTGACGGCGATCGCGCGGGTGGGATCGATGTCGGGTCCGGATCTCGCGACGATCCGCCGTGTCGTCCGAGCGGGGAAGCCCGTGTTGGCGGCCGGCGGCGTGGCCTCGCTCGACGACCTGCGCGCTCTCCGCGACGCCGGCGCCGTCGGCGCGGTCGTCGGCCGGGCGTGGGTCGACGGCGAGCTGGATCTCGCCGAGGCGATCGCCTGGGCGCGGACCGCCTGACCGCGGCGCGACGGCGCACGCGGCCGGCCCACGGGGCGCGGAGGTCCCGCGGCTAGACTGCCCCGCCCGTGGGCTTCCTGACCGACCTCGTCCGGCGGATCCGGGCCGATCTCGCCGCGCATCCGCTCGATGCGGGGGCACTCGAGCCTGCCGCGGCCGCCGCTCGTCCGGCGCGCGACCTCGCCGGCGCGCTCCGGACGGATCGGACGCTCTCGGTGATCGCCGAGGTGAAGCGCGCGTCGCCCTCGGTCGGCGCGATCGCCGCCGATGCCGATCCCGTCGAGCGGGCGACGGCGTACGCAGCGGGCGGCGCGGCCGCGATCTCGGTCCTGACCGAGCCGGTGCACTTCGGCGGCTCGCTCGACGATCTTCGCGCCGTCACGGCCGTCGTCGGGACGCCGGTCCTCCGGAAGGACTTCCTCGTGACCGAGCCCCAGGTCCTACAAGCGCGGGCCGCGGGCGCCGACTCGATCCTGCTGATCACGTCGTGCCTCAGCGACGACGAGCTCGAGAAGCTCCTCGGGCGCGCGCGGGCGCTCGGCATGGAGCCGCTCGTCGAGACCCACGACGACGCCGACCTCGGCCGCGCGCTCGCGTCCGACGCGCGGATCGTCGGCGTGAACGCGCGGAACCTGGAGACGCTCGAGGTCGACGTCGACGCGGCGCTCGCGCGGCTCCGGCTGATCCCGCCGGATCGGATCGCCGTGCTGGAGAGCGGCGTGACGGGCCCCGAGCATGCGGCGGCCGCGGCGGCGGCAGGCGCGTCTGCCATCCTTGTCGGCGAGACGCTGATGCGAGCCGGCGATCCCGCCGCGGCCATCCGGCAGCTGCGAGCCGTCGTTCCCGAGCGAGGGTGACCGGCCGCGGCGCGATCCGCCGCGACGAGTCGCGACGGCCACGCGCGACGCACCGACGACACGTCATGGAGCAGGAGGAACGCCGATGACCGCCCAGACCGCACCGGCGGCGCTGCCCGACGCCCGAGGGCGGTTCGGAGCGTTCGGAGGCCGATACGCCCCCGAGGTGCTGATCCCCGCGCTCGACGAGCTCGCCGGCGCGTGGGAAGAGCTCCGCGACGATCCGGACTTCCGCGAGGAGCTCGGCGCGCTCGCGCGGGACTTCGTGGGACGGCCGACGCCGATCACGCACGCCGCTCGGCTGTCCGAGGAGCTCGGCTACAACGTGTGGCTGAAGCGGGAGGATCTCGCGCACACGGGCGCGCACAAGATCAACAACGCGCTCGGTCAGGCCCTCGTCGCGAAGCGGCTCGGCAAGCGGCGCATCATCGCCGAGACCGGCGCCGGGCAGCACGGCGTCGCGACGGCCACGGCCTGCGCGCTCCTCGGCCTCCCGTGCGTCGTCTACATGGGCGAGGAGGACACCCACCGGCAGGCGCCGAACGTCGCACGGATGAAGCTCCTCGGGGCCGAGGTCGTGCCCGTGACCGCAGGCACCCGCACGCTGAAGGAGGCCGTGAACGAGGCGATGCGGGACTGGGCCGCGTCGGTCGCGACGACCCACTACATCATCGGGTCCGTCGTGGGCCCTCATCCGTTCCCGATGCTGGTGCGCGATCTCCAGCGCGTGATCGGCGACGAGGCCCGCTCGCAGTACGCGGAACGGCTGGGCGGCGATCCCGACGTCGTCACGGCGTGCGTCGGCGGCGGATCGAACGCGATCGGGATGTTCACGGCGTTCGTGGGAGCCTCCGACGTCCGGTTGATCGGCGTCGAGGCGGGCGGCACGGGGAGCGAGCTCGGGCGGCACTGCTCGTCGCTCACCCAGGGTCAGCCGGGCGTGCTCCACGGCGCCCTCAGCTATCTCCTGCAGGACGCCGACGGTCAGGTCATCGAGACGCACTCGATCTCGGCCGGTCTCGACTATCCGGGCGTGGGGCCCGAGCACGCGTACCTGAAGGACGCCGGCCTCGCGGCGTACGTCTCGGCCACGGATGACGACGCGCTCGTCGGGTTCCGTCTGCTGGCCCGGACCGAGGGCATCCTGCCCGCGCTCGAACCCTCGCACGTGCTCGGATGGCTCGCGCGACGTCCGCTCGATCCTGGCACGAAGGTGCTCGTGTGCCTGTCGGGGCGCGGCGACAAGGATCTCGACACGGTCCTGCGGGCCCTCGAGGAAGCGCCGGCCTGATGGCGGCGCTCGAGGAGCGGCTGCGCGCCGTTCGCGCGGCCGGCCGCCACGCCTTCGTCCCGTACGTGACGGGCGGCTTCCGGGGGGTCGACGCCGGGCTCCTGCGCGATCTCGCGGCGGCCGGAGCCGACGCGATCGAGGTCGGGATCCCGCACAGCGATCCGATCATGGACGGGGGGGTGATCCAGGAGGCGTCACGTCTCGCGCTCGAGGCCGGAACGCGTCCCCGAGACGTCCTCGCGACGATCCGCGACGCCTCGGTCGACGTGCCGGTCGCCGTCATGACGTACGCGAACCCGGTGTTCCGGATCGGCTACGAGCCGTTCGCGGCGGCGCTCGAGGATGCCGGCGTGTCGGGCGCGATCGTGCCCGACCTGCCCGTCGACGAGACGGGCGACCTGGCGGCCGCCGCGGTCGAGCACGGCGTCGACGTCGTGCTGCTGGCGGCGCCCGGCACGTCCCCCGAGCGGATCGCGGCGATCGGTCGAGCGTCGCGGGGGTTCGTGTACTGCGTGGCCACGTACGGGGTGACGGGCGCCCGCGAGGCCCTCGCCGGCACCGCGCGCGAGGTCGTCGACGCGCTCCGTCCGGTGACGGACCTGCCCCTGCTCGTCGGCGTGGGCGTGTCCTCGCCCGAGCACGCCCGGGACGCGTGCGCCTTCGCCGACGGCGTGATCGTCGGTTCCGCCCTGATGGCGCCCCTCCTCGAGGGCGACCGCGACGGCGCGATCGAGCTCGCACGGTCGTTCCGCGCCGCGCTGGGCTGAGCGGGGCGCGTCCCGTCCGGCGGGCTCCTCGATCGGCCGACGGAACGGCGCTCGGCGCCTTGCCCGCATCCGCAACACCCGCCCCGCGCGTATGCCTGAGCGAGGTCGCCCGCATCGGCGGGCGCCGGCGCGAGGAGACCGTCCTTCGTCGGAACGACTGGCCTCCCCGGGGCGGATGTGGTACTCACTTCCCGTCCCGGAAGGGATGGAAGAGGGGAAAGGGGGCTCCATGAAGCAACGGCATCGCTACGTGCGCCTGCTTGCGCTGATCGCCGTGCTGTCGCTCGTCGCGGCGGCGTGTTCGAACGACGAGGACCCGGGCACCGGCGACAGCGGCACCACCGACGGCGCCAGCGGCGAGGTCGACTGCGCGACGGTCGAGTTCGGCTGCGTCGAGGTCGGGGCGGACGAACCGATCACCGTGGGGACGCTGCTGGTGCTCAGCGGCGCCGACGCCACGTTGGGCCAGGACAGCCTGAACGGCGTCCAATTGGCGGTCGACCACCTCGATGGCACGTTCGACGGCACCGACGGCACCTTGCTCGACCATCCGGTGGAGCTGACGAACGAGGACGAGCTCTGCTCGGCCGAGGGCGGCCAGTCCGGCGCCACGGCGCTCGCGGCGGACACCTCGATCGCCGCCGTGATCGGCACCAGCTGTTCGAGCGCGGCGCTCGGCGTCGCCGACACGATCCTGTCCGAGAAGGGTGTCCTGCTGTTCTCGCCGTCGAACACGAACCCGGCGCTGACGGGCGAAGGCACGCATCAGCCCTTCTACGCGCGGACCGCGCACAACGACCGGATCCAGGGCGCGATCGTGGCCGAGTATTCGCTGAACGAGCTCGGTGGCACGACCGCGGCGACGATCGCCGACGAGAGCCCGTACACCCAGGGTCTCGTGGCGGCCTTCGAGCAGAACTTCGAGGCCGGCGAGGGGACGATCTCGGGCTCCGAGCAGATCAACAGCGAGGACACGGACTTCCAGCCCGTCCTGCGCTCCCTCGCGGAGGGCAACCCGGACGTGCTGTACTTCCCGGTCTTCGTGGCGGCGTGCACGCTGATCATCCAGCAGGCGCGCGACATCATGCCCGACACCGAGCTCGTCGTCTCCGACGGGTGCCTGTCGAGCGACACGCTGAAGAACGCCGGCGACGCGGCCGAGGGCGTCAAGGCGTCCTCGCCGGACATCTCGGTGTTCCAGGGCGAGTCCTTCTACGCCGACGAGTTCATCCCGGCGTACCAGGAAGCCTTCAACTCCGAGCCGCTGTCGGTGTTCCACGCGCACGCGTTCGACGCGGCGAAGGTGCTCTTCCAGGCGATCGAGGAGGTGGCGATCCAGAACGACGACGGGTCGCTGACGATCCCGCGACAGGCGCTGCGTGACGCCGTCTTCGCGACGGAGGGCTACGACGGGGTCACCGGCACGATCACGTGCACGGAGCTCGGCGACTGCGCCACCGACGTGACGATCGGCATCTTCGACGCGCCCGGGTGGCCGGTCGAAGGCGGCACCGACGATCCAGCCGTCTACAGCGACACGAAGTCGCTCGACGACGTGCTCTAGGGGCGTCGGACAGCACACGGTCGGGAAGGGGCCGCGAGCGGGTCGGGAGGCTCGCTCGCGGCCCTTCCCATAGAGCCAGCCGTGAAGGGCCGATGAAGGGATAGGCACGTGGCGAGCGCGGAACCGGCACGCGTCGGCGACGTCCAACTGAGCCGCTTCGAGACGCTGCCGTGGCGGCGGATCATCCTCGTGTTCCTCGCCGTCACGATCACCGTGGTGGTCGCCCTGGGCGCGTACCAGACCCTGACGCTCGACGCGGGCGAGGGGGGCCTGTCGACCTCGGCGTGGCGTGACTTCACGGTGCTGGGCATCGCCCAGGGATCGATCCTCGCGATGATCGCGCTGGGCTACAGCCTCGTCTACGGGATCCTCCGCATGATCAACTTCGCGCACGGCGAGGTCTTCATGGCCGGTGCGTTCGGCTCGTTCTTCTTCGCGAACGCGTACGCGCAGAGCGGCTTCCTGAACGACAACGTCGTGGTCGCGATGCTCATCGTGACGGTCGTGGCGATCGCGATCTCGGCCGGCACGGCGATGCTCCTCGAGCGGGTCGCGTACCGTCCGCTCCGTAACGCTCCGAGGCTCGTCCCCCTGATCACCGCGGTCGGCGCGTCGCTGTTCCTCCAGAACACGTTCCGAGGGTTCTTCGGACCGCAGCCGCGGGGCTTCCCGAAACCGACCGTCCTCGAAGGTCGGCTCGACCTCCTCGGGGTCCCCGTGGCCAAGACGCAGGTGCTCGTCTTCGTCGTCGCGGTCGTCGCGATGATCGCGCTCGAGCTCTTCGTCTCCCGGACGAAGACCGGGCGGGCGATGCGCGCGGTGGCCGAGGATCGCGAGATCGCGAGCCTGATGGGGATCGACGTGGATCGCGTCATCGTGATCACGTTCGCGATCGGCGGCGTGCTCGCGGGCATCGCCGGGGTGCTCTTCTCGCTCACGTTCGAGCAGGTCCAGTTCACGATGGGCTTCCGCCCCGGCATCGCGGCGTTCACGGCCGCGGTGCTCGGCGGCATCGGCAGCATCGGGGGCGCCGCCCTCGGTGGGTTCGTGATCGGCCTGCTGCAGGCCATCGGGCCCGCCCTGTTCCTGACCGGCTTCGGCATCCCGAGCCCCTTCTCGCTGCGGGACGCGTTCGTCTTCATCGTCCTCGTCCTCGTCCTCGTGTTCCGCCCGGGCGGGCTGCTCGGCAGCGGAGAGGCGGAGAAGGTCTGATGGCGCTCGGCGGGGCCGTGCGCGCGGGTTCGATCGCCGGGATCGTGACGATCTATCTCGCGCTCGTCGGTCTCGTCGAGCGGTTCGACGAGCTGAACCTGATCGGCACCGAGGTCACGTTCGCGCGCCTCGCGCTGATCGCGGCTCCGCTCGTCGTCGGACTCGCGCTCGCGCGGACGCGGGTCGTCGGCGGTGAGAGCTCCACCCCCTCGGTGCGGGAGGCGACGATCTCGGGCGCGATCGCGGGCGCCACGGCGGGAGTCGTCGTCGCCATCGCCGTGGTCTTCGCGGACGCCTTCGGCATCGAGCGCATCGGCTCCGTCTTCCAGAACGCCGACGCAGGATTGCTCGCCTTCCTCACGTTCGATCAGCCCGCGGCGGTGGCCGCCGTGATCCACGTCGTGATCGCCGCGGCCGCGGGTGCCGCCGCCGGCGCGTACCGGCGCTCACCGGCCGCGATCCGCAAGCCCGTCGGCGCGGCCGTCGCGACCACGCTCGCGCTCGGCTTCCTCCAGCGCATCGTGCCGATCTCGCTCGACCAGCTGAACGTCGAGCGCGACTGGCTGTACAGCAAGCGGACCGGCGGGCTCACGTGGATCGGCGCGATCGTCGTCGCCGCCGTCGCGGCGGCGCTGTCGGTGGCGAAGGCCCGCGGCGGCGGCCGGCTCCGGGACCGCCTGCGCGCACCGTCGGTGCTCGGGGACGACGATCGCAGCGAGCTCTTCGGCCGCGCGATCCCGTGGCGCGCGCTCGCGTTCGGCGTGGGTTTCCTGCTCGTGCTGACGGTGCCGTACATCGTCGGCTCGGTCGTGTCGGAGGTGCTCGGCACCGTGATGGTCTTCGCCCTCCTCGGGCTGGGGCTCAACATCGTGGTCGGCTACGCCGGCCTGCTCGACCTGGGGTACGTGTTCTTCTTCGCCGTCGGCGCCTACGCGACCGCACTCCTGACGGGCGCCACGCTGAACACCTTCACGGGATCGGCCGAGCCGGTGATCGGCGCGAGCCTGAACTTCTACCTCGCGATCCCCATCGTGGTGGCGATCGCGGCGGGCGCGGGGCTCATGATCGGCGCGCCCGTCCTGCGCTTGCGCGGCGACTACCTCGCGCTCGTCACGCTCGGCCTCGGCGAGGTCGTCACCGTGCTGATCGCGAGCCCGTGGCTCGTGCCGCTCGTCGGCGGCCCGAACGGCATGCGGAACGTTCCGGACGCCGCGATCGCCGGGTTCGGGTTCCGCGACCCGCAGCACTTCTTCTACCTGGCGCTCGCGTTCCTCCTGCTCGCGGTGTTCATCTCGCGACGCCTGATCTCGTCGCGGATCGGGCGTGCGTGGACCGCGATGCGCGAGGACGAGCAGATCGCCGATGCGATGGGCGTCGCGACCACCCGGTACAAGCTGCTCGCGTTCGCGATGGGCGGCGCCATCGGATCGTTGGGCGGCGCGCTGTTCGCGGTGAAGATCGGCTCGCTCACGCCGGCGAGCTTCCAGGTGATCGTCTCGATCCAGGTGCTCGGCCTGGTGATCCTCGGCGGCATCGGGAGCCTGCCCGGCGTGATCGTCGGCTCGCTCGTGCTGGTCGGGCTTCCGGGGCTGCTCCGCGAGTTCGAGGAGTACCGGTTCCTGGCCTACGGAGCCGCCCTCGTCGCCGTCATGATCCTGCGGCCGCAGGGGCTCGTCCCCAACGTTCGGCGTAGCCGTGAGCTGCAGGACGAGGAACAGATGCAGGACGCGTGGGCGCGCCAGAAGTCCGAAGAGGAGTTCGAGGAGCCGCCCGTCGAACCCACCGGAGGGGAGCTCCGCGCGTGAGCGACGCCGGGCACCTGCTCGAGGTTCGGAACGTCCGCAAGCAGTTCGGCGGCGTGGCGGCCTTGAACGGGCTCGACCTGCACGTCGACGTCGGCGAGATCGTGAGCGTGATCGGCCCGAACGGTGCCGGCAAGAGCACGATGTTCAACGTGATCACCGGCCTGTCGGAACCCGACGGAGGTGACGTGCTGTTCAAGGGTGAGTCGATCGTCGGGCTGCTGCCCCACCAGATCGTGCGCATCGGGATCGCCCGCACCTTCCAGAACGTGAAGCTGTTCCCGAACATGACGATCCTCGAGAACGCGATGGTCGGCCAGCACACCAGGAGCCGCACCGGTCTCGTCGGCGCGATCGTCCGCCCGCCGTCGGTCCGCCGTGAGGAAGAGAAGATCAGGGAACGCGCCCGCCTCGCGTTGCGGTTCTTCGGCACGCGCCTGGCGGGGTTCCGCGAGGAGCAGTCCGCGTTCGTGCTGTCGTACGCGAACCGGCGGCGCCTCGAGATGGCTCGCGCGATCGCGACCGAGCCCACGTTGCTCTGCCTCGACGAGCCGACCGCCGGGATGAACCCGCGCGAGACGCTCGAGATGCGCGACAACATCGTGCGGATGCGCGAGGAGCTCGGGCTCACCGTGATCGTGATCGAACACGACATGCGCGTCGTCAAGGGGGTGTCCGACCGCGTCGTCGCGCTCGACTACGGTCGCAAGATCGCCGAAGGGTCCTACGACGAGGTCGCGAACGACGAGCGCGTGATCGAGGCGTACCTCGGCACGAAGGCGGTCGGATGAGATGACCGACGGCAACGGCCAGGTCCGCGCCGACCGCAAGCCGGTCCTCGAGCTTCGGAACGTCAGCACGCACTACGGCCTCGTCGCCGTCCTGCGGAACGTCAACATGGAGATCTACCCCGGCGAGATGGTCTGCCTGCTCGGCGGCAACGCGAGCGGGAAGACGACCACGCTCAAGACGATCCTCGGCTACGTCACGCCCAGCGAGGGGGACGTCGTCCTCGACGGCGACCGCGTGTCGGGCCTGCCGACCCGCGAGGTCGTCCGTCGCGGGGTGTCGATGGTTCCGGAGAACCGGCGCCTGTTCGCCGACATGACCGTCGAGGAGAACCTCCGGATCGGCGCGTACCTGCGGACCGACAAGCACGCGATCGAGGAGGACCGCGAGCGGGTCCTCGAGACCTTCCCGCGCGTGCGCGAGCGCCTGAAGCAGAAGGCCGGAACGCTGTCGGGTGGCGAGCAGCAGATGGTCGCGATGGGCCGGGCGCTGATGGCCGATCCGAAGGTGCTCCTGATGGACGAGCCGTCGATGGGACTCGCGCCGATCCTCGTCGAGCAGGTGTTCGAGATCATCCGTGCGATCCGGCAGCTCGGTCGGACGATCTTCGTGGTCGAGCAGAACGCCAACGTCGCCCTGTCGATCGCCGACCGGGGCTACGTGATCCAGACCGGCCAGGTGGTCCTGGCCGACACCGCCCAGAACCTCCTCGCGAACCCGTTGATGCGCGAGGCGTACCTCGGCGAGCTCTGAGCGGGTGCGGATCCTCGACGCGGCGGCCGTCCGCGAGGCGATCGGCTACGACCTCGCGATCGACGCGCTGCGACGCGCGTTCCGAGAGGGCGATCCCGCCGCGACGCCGCTCCGTTCGGTGGTCGAGACGCCCGCGGGGACGTTGCTGACGATGCCGGCGGCGAGCGCCGAGGCCGTCGGGGTGAAACTCGTGACGTTGACCCCTGCGAACCCCGTGGCCGGCCGGCCGCTGCTCCACGCCGTGTACGTGCTGTTCGACGGACGGACCCAGGCCCCGCTCGCCGTCCTCGACGGCGGCGCGCTCACGGCGTTGCGCACGTCGGCCGTGAGCGCTCTCGCTACCCGCTACCTGGCACGACCGAGATCCACGCGACTGGTCGTGTTCGGCGCGGGCGTCCAGGCCGAGGCTCACGTGGCGGCGATGCGAGCGGTCCTGCCGATCGAGCACGTCACGATCGTGGGTCGCGACGCCGCGACCGCCACCGCGCTCGCCGACGCGGTCCGCGCCGACGGCGTCGAGGCGACGCTCGGCGACGCCGGCACGGTCGCGCACGCGGACGTCGTCTGCACGTGTACCACC
>DATHTO010000136.1:0-6641 GCA_035463115.1 Actinomycetota bacterium
TGGACGTGGCCGCTCGTGTCGCCCTTGCGCCAGAGCTCCTGACGCGAGCGCGACCAGTAGACCATCCGGCCTTCCGCGAGCGACCGTTCGAGCGACTCCCGGTTCGCCCACGCGAACATCAGGACCTCTCCGCTCCCGGCGTCCTGCGCGATCACGGGGATCAGCCCCCGCTCGTCGAAGCGGAGCGCGTCGAGAGCGACGGGGGAGCGGTCCAGGGACGGCTCGACGTCGGTCACGGGCGCACCGGGATGCCGTGGTCGGCGAGGTACGCCTTCACCTCGCCGATCGTGAGGTCGCCGTCGTGGAACCGGCTCGCGGCGAGCACGGCATCGGCCCGACCGGGCGCGAGCCCTTCCGCGAAGTGCGCGGGCTCGCCCGCCCCGCCGCTCGCGATCACGGGCACCGTCACCGCGTCGCCGACGGCGTCGAGGAGCTCGAGGTCGTAGCCGTCGCCGGTTCCGTCACGGTCCATCGACGTGAGCAGGACCTCCCCCGCGCCGCGCTGGCCGGTCGCCTCGATCGCCCACTCGACGGCCTCGCGTCCCGTCGGCGTTCGCCCGGCGTCGATGACGACCTCCCATCCGTTGTCGTCGTCCCGGCGCTTCGCGTCGATCGCGATCACGACGCACTGCGTTCCGAAGGTGTCGGCGCAGCGCTGCAGCAGCGACGGATCGCGCACCGCCGCGCTGTTCAGCCCGACCTTGTCGGCCCCGGCTCGCAGCAGTCGCCGGGCGTCCTCCTCGGTCCGGACGCCGCCGCCGACGGTCAGCGGGATGAAGACCTGTTCGGCGGTACGCGACACGACGTCGAACGTCGCGTCGCGGCCCTCGACCGTCGCCGTGATGTCGAGGAAGATCAGCTCGTCGGCGCCCTGTTCGTCGTACCGGGACGCGAGCTCGACCGGGTCGCCCGCGTCGCGCAGGTCCTGGAAGCGGACGCCCTTCACGACGCGGCCGCCGTCGACGTCGAGGCAGGGGATGATCCGTCGAGCGAGCGTCATCCCGACTGCCCTCGGGTGACCTGGCTGATCTTGAGCGTCTTCTCGTAGAGGGCCTTGCCGGTCACGACGGCTTCGCATCCGGCGTCGCGGAGAGCCCAGACGTCGTCGGCGCCCCGGACACCACCGCTCGCGATGACGGGACGTTTCGTGAGCTTGAGGACGTGCTGGTAGAGCCGCAGGTCGGGCCCTTCGAGCGTGCCGTCGCGCGCGATCGACGTGACGAGGTACCTCGGGGTGCCGGCCTCGTCGAGGGCTCGCAGCGAATCCTCGAGCGCCGGACCTTCTTCCTGCCATCCGCTGACCATCACCTTGCCGCCGCGCACGTCGATCGCGACGACGACCTTCTCGGCGAACTCCTCGACGGCGCGCATCACGAACGCCGGCTCGAGCGCGGCTCGGGTTCCGAGGATCACGCGTTTGGCTCCGAGCCCGATCACCTCACCGATCCGGTCGAGGTCGCGGATGCCACCGCCGACCTGGACGGGGACCTGGGTGTTCCGGCAGATCGCCTCGATCACCCCGCGGTTGTCGCCGTCGCCGAGCGCGGCGTCGAGATCGACGACGTGCAGACGCCTCGCTCCCTCCTCCTGGAAACGCGTCGCGAGCGCCGCCGGATCGGGCGCGTAGACGGTCTCCTCGTTCGGATCGCCCCGCAGCAGGCGGACCGCGCGTCCGCGGCGGATGTCGATCGCCGGGATCACGATCATCGCGACGCCACGACCTTCACCACGTTCTCGTACAGCTGGAGCCCTGCCTCGCCGGACTTCTCGGGATGGAACTGGGTCGCGAACACGTTGTCCCGCGCGATCACCGACGCGAACGGGCGCCCGTACTCGGTGACGCCGACCGTCGTCTCGTCGTCGACGTCGGGCGCGAACGAGTGGACGAAGTAGAAGTACGAGCCGTCGTCGATCCCCGAGGTGAAGGGGTGGTCGCGGATCCACCGGACGGTGTTCCACCCCATGTGCGGAACCTTGAGGCCGTCCGGCAGGCGTCGCACGGTGCCGCCGAGCACGCCCATGCCCGCCGCGGCGTCCTCTTCGCTCGCGTCGAACAGGACCTGCAGACCGACGCACACGCCGAGGACGGGTCGACCGGTCGCCGCGAACGCCGCCGCCGCGCGGTCGAGCCCTCGCTCGCCGAGGGCACGGACGCACTGGCCGAAGTGTCCGACCCCTGGGATCACGAGGGCGTCGGCGGTCGAGACGCGCGCCGGATCGGACGTGACGTCGACGTCACCGCCCACCTTCGCGATCGCGCGGGAGACCGAGTGCAGGTTCCCGCTGTCGTAGTCGAGGACGGCGATCCGACCCACGGGCTAGAGCGTCCCCTTCGTCGAGGGAACGCCACCGCGACCCGTCAGCGCGCAGGCGTCGCCGAGCGCCTTCGCGATCGCCTTGAACGTCGCCTCGGCGATGTGGTGCGGCGAGCGGCCGGATCGCAGGCGGATGTGGATCGTGAGCTCGGCGGCCTGCGACAGGGCCCGGACGAAGTCCTCGAGCAGCCCGGTGTCGAACCCGTCGATCGTCTCGTACGGGCTGTCGACCTCGTAGACGACGAAGGTGCGTCCCGCGAGATCGAGCGCGACCTCGACGGCGGCCTCGTCGAGCGGAACGACGATCGACGCGAACCGGCGGACGCCGGCCTTGTCGCCGAGCGCCTCCCTGAGGGCCTGCCCGATCGCGAGCCCGCAATCCTCGGTGGTGTGGTGGCCGTCGACCTGGAGGTCGCCGTCGCACGTCACGGTCAGGTCCCAGCCCGCGTGCTTGCCGAGCTGCTGGAGCATGTGGTCGAAGAACGGCATGCCGGTGCGGGCCGTGGCGTCGCCCGATCCGTCGAGGTCGAGCTCGACCCGGATGTCGGTCTCCTTCGTGGTGCGCGTGACGGTCGCGGTCCGCGTCGCGGCGATCATCGCCTCAGCTCCTCGTCGATGGCCTTCAAGAACAGATCGACCTCGTGTTCCGTGCCGGCCGTCACGCGCAGGGCGTTCGGGACGACGCTCGTCATGTCCCGCACGAGGACGCCGTGATCGAGCAGTCGCTGCCACAGCGCCTTCGCGTCGTCGCTCGGGACGAACAGGACGAAGTTCGCATCGGAGGGGAACACCGTGACGCCGTCGATCGCGCGCAGCGCGTCGAGGATGCGGTCACGCTGCACGCGGATGCTGTCGAGGATCGCGAGCGCCTCTGGGCGGTGGCGGAGCGCGATGATGCCGGCGGCCTGCGTCAGCGACGAGGCGTGGTACGGGAGCCGCACGCGCTCGAGGTCGCCGACGATCGCGGGTGACGTGAGCACGTAGCCGATCCGCGCGCCGGCGAGCGCGAAGGCCTTCGAGAAGGTGCGGACGACCGCCACGTTCGGATGTTCCGCGACGAGCGGAAGCGCGGTCTCGCCGCCGAACTCGACGTACGCCTCGTCGACGACGATCAACGCCGATGGGAGCCGTTCGGCGAGCGACCCGACGATCGGGCTCGGTTGCACGTTGCCGGTCGGGTTGTTCGGCGAGCACACGAAGACCACGTCGGGCGACGCGTGGACCGCTTCGTCGACCTGTCGGTCCGTCATCACGAAATCCGACGGAAGGGATCGGCGTTCGACGTCGGTGTGCGTCAGCCAGCACAGGCGCGAGTGCAGGAGGTACGTCGGCTCGAACGTCAACGCGCGACGGCCGGGGCCGCCGTAGGCGTGCAGGAGCTCGACGAGGATCTCGTTCGACCCGTTCGCGGTCCACGTGCCCTCGAAGGAGTGGCCCACCGTGTCGGCGAGGTCCTCACGGAGGCGCCGCATCTGGCTGTCGGGGTACCGATGCAGCGGAAGGGTGCGGACCGCCTCGGCGAGCTGCTCGAAGAACGTCTCGGGCAACGGATGCGGGCACTCGTTCGTGTTGAGGCGCGCCGCGACGTCGAGCTGCGGCGAGGTGTACGGCGCGACGTCGCGCAGACGGGGTCGTGGTTCCGCGCCGGTCACGGTGTCGCCTCGCGGATCGGCGCCGGTCACGGTGTCGCCTCGCCGGCGTCGTCGGCGCGGGCGTCCATCGCGCGCGCGTGGCCGAACAGGCCCTCGGCGCGGGCGATCGTCGACGTGCCGCGGGTGTACCGGCGGGCTGCGTCGGGCGACATCTCGACGACCGACGACACCGTGACGTAGTCCGCGGCGCGCAGACCGCTCGAGAAGCGGGAGGTCCCCGCCGTCGGGAGCACGTGGTTCGAGGCGACGCCGTAGTCCCCGTACGGAACCGCGGACCATCGTCCGAGGAACACGGCGCCGGCGTTCCGAACCATCGGAAGGAACGCCCGGGGATCGTCGAGCAGCAGCAGCACGTGTTCGGCGGCGGCGTCGTTCACGGCGTTGGCGGCCTGAGCGAGGTCGCGCACGACGACGAGCTTCGTGATCGTCAGGGCCTGGTCGACGATCTCGCGGCGAGCTGCCTGCTCCAGTTCCTGCTCGAGCGCGGCGTCGACCTTCTCGGCGAGCGACGGATCGGTCGTGATGAAGAACGTTCGGGCTTCGGGGTCGTGCTCGGCCTGGGCGACCAGGTCGAGCGCGGCGAGCCGGGGATCGACGTCGCCTTCGGCGACGATGGCGAGCTCCGAAGGCCCCGCGAGTCCGTCGATGCCGACGGCCCCGCTGACCTGTCGCTTCGCCTCGGTGACGTAGGCGTTGCCCGGCCCGACGATGCGGTTCACGCTCGGCACGGATTCGGTGCCGTACGCCATCGCGCCGATCGCCTGCGCCCCTCCCGATTTCACGACGGAGGTCGCGCCGGCGAGCCGAGCCGCGTACAGCACGGCCGAGGGGATCGACCCGTCGGGTTGCGGCGGCGTGCACAGCACGATCTCGTCGACGCCGGCGACGCGCGCCGGCACGACCGTCATGCACACCGACGACGGATAGACCGCACGTCCGCCGGGCACGTAGCACCCGACCGCTTCGAGCGGGCGGACGATCTCGCCGTAACGGACGCCGTCGCGCTCGTCCCACCATTCCGCCGGCAGCTGCCGGTCGCAGAGGTCGCCGAGCCGTCGACAGAGCTCCTCGAGCGCCGCCTTCAGGTCCTCGGGCGTCTCGCGCTCGGCCCGCGAGAACTCCTCGTCGGTCACGATGACGCCGGTCGCTGCGAGATCAGCGTGGTCGAACGTCAGGGCGAGCTCCATGAGGACGTCGTCGCCCTCGACGAACACACGACGCAGGATCTCGCGGACGGCTTCGGTGACGGCCGGATCGGTTTCGAACCTCGAGGGCTCGAGCCGCCCGCCCCGCTCACGCAGGTCGAGGAGCTCGAGCATCACTCTTCCTCTGGTGCTCCGTGATGGTCGCGCGTGGGCGCGCCGGCCGCGTACCGACGTTCGCGCACGACGAGGACCCAGCCGCTGACGCCGACCGTCAACGACGCGACGACCAGGGAAGCGAGGGCAAGCAACAAGAGCGAGTCGCGATCCATGGGGACGGTCACAGCGTACCGAACGGACGGAACGCCCGGCCCGCCGAGGGGCATGCGCCGAGCCATGGCCGCGGCCGGCATCCTGACGCCCGGCGATCGCTCACGCCGTGGCCGGCGCCCTCGGTCCCGCCCGGTAGCGCTCGCCGTCGGGCGTGATCCAGGTCACCTCGGACCCGTGCAGCCGGATCGCCCAGCCGTGCTCGTGCACGAGCCGGTGGTGGAACGAGCACACCAGCACGAGGTTCGCGAGATCGCTCGTGCCGCCCCGGGAGAACCACCGGACGTGGTGGGCCTGCGTGAACGCGTTCGTGCCGCATCCGGGGAACCGGCACCCCCGGTCCCGGTAGCGGAGCTGACGGGTGACCCAGGGCGCCGGATGGCGCTGGGTCGGTCCCGCGCCCATCACGGCGCCACCGGCGTCCTCGGCGAGCACCTGCACCCGGGCATCGCACACGAGCCGCTCGGCGACCGAGCGGGCCACCGCCGTCGCACCTTCGAGCTCGGCGCCGGCGAGCATGCCGGTCTCGTCCACCCGGGCGTGCAGCACCACGGTGGCGCGGTCGGGGTCGGGATCGGTGCCGACCGCCGCCGAGCACACCGCCACCAGCGCATCGGCCCGCCGGGCATCGGCCCAGGCGGGCCCGTCCTCACCGGGCATCGGACCGATCCGCTCGGCCGCGCGCTCCAGGGCCCGCACGACGACCGCACCGGCGGCCGCCGGGAGCTCTCCGGCGAGGCCGAGGCGGCGTCCCTCGTCGATCCACCACCACTCCAGGCGCCGGGCCCGCTCGGCCTCGATCGTCTCGCCCGGCTCGGGGGCGACCTCGCGGTCGGCCCGGCGGCGGACGGAGGCCACGGACACCTCGCGCGCCCACCGCACGAGCCGAGCGTCGTGCTCGGGCGTCGCGAACCGGGCGAGCTCGACGGTCTTGTCGAGGCTGAGCTCGCCGGCGGTGAAGGCGTCGTCGACGGCCGGCAGGGCGCCGAGCGCATCGGCGGCTCCGATCCACCGGCGGGCCTTCCACGTGGAGATCCCGTAGCGCATCGCGAGCCAGTGGGCGAGGTCGCGCGCGCCGTCGGCCCGCCAGAGCTCGCTCGCACCGGCTCGACGGACGAGCTCGAGGAACCGGCGCTGCGCGCCGGCCACCTCGGCGTTCGCGGCATCGAGGGCCGCGACGAGGCCGGACGGGTCGTCGTCGA
>DATHTO010000137.1:0-2080 GCA_035463115.1 Actinomycetota bacterium
CCGGATCTTCGACGTGACCGACCCGGCCAGCCCGCAGCTCATGTCGGACACGCCGTGCGGCGGCTCGCAGGGCGACATCACGATGGTCGGCAACCTGATCTTCCGCTCGTCGGACGGTTCGCACAACGTTCCGTTCGCCGACCTGAACCGCGCCTGCGAGACCTCCGGAAACGAGAACCAGCGCGTCAACCTCGAGGGCTTCGACGAGGACGGGGACTCGTTCCGCCTCAGCTTCCAGGGCAATCAGACGATTCCGATCGTTCGCGGCCAGAACAACACGACCGCCGGGATCGACGCGGCGCTCGAGGGCGGGAACGAGCAGCAGGTCGTCTCGCTCACGGGCTACGACACGAACGGCGAGTCCTTCCAGCTCTCGCTCGGCGGGAACACCTCGATCCCGATCGTGCGCGGCACGAACAACACGACGGCCGGCATCCAGCAGGCCCTGCTCGGCGTCGACGAGGTCCAGACTCTGACGCTGAACAACTTCGTCGCGGCCGACGACTCGTTCACGATCACGCTTCCCGGCGTCGGCACCTCCTCGGTGCTCGGCGAGGGCGGCGCGGCCGTGTCCGCGGCGAACATCCAGGCTGCGATCAACGGCATCGCCGGCTTCCCGGGCGGCGTGACGGTGAGCGGCTCGGGCAACGGCCCGTACACGATCACCTTCGCGGGCGCGTCGGCGAAGACGAACTGGGACCAGATCACGGTCGCGTTCGACGCCGGTGACGCGGACGACTGCAAGACCCTCGACCCGGCCTGCAGCGCCACGATCGGCACGACGACGGACGGCCGTGCGGCGCTGCACCCGTCCATCGCGGGCGCGACGATCGGCGTCAGCGGCCTCTCGGACAACGGCTTCACGCTGACGTTCTCGGGCACGCACGCGCAGACCGACATCGGCGACATCACGGTCGTCGGCAGCGGCGACGTCTCCGGCACCGTCCGCGAGACGGTCAAGGGCACGCCGCCGGTCACCGGTTGGCTCGCGGGCGGCACCTCGACGATCTCCAACCTCCCCGACGCCGGCTTCAACGTCGTGTTCGCCGGCAACTACGCCGCGTTCGACGTCCCCTCGATGTCCGTCGTGGCGACGACGGGCGGCGTCACCGGCACCGTGGTCGAGCAGGCCAAGGGCGCGCCCGGCGCCGGCTTCGTCGGGTTGTACGTCTTCGACGCCACCGACCTCGAGAACCCCGTGTTCCTCAAGGCCGTCCCGGTCTGCGGCGGCGGCCACACGCACACGGTCTACGACGACAAGGCGAACAACCGCGTGGTCGCCTACATGACCCGCAGCGGGACGACCGGCACCCTCCCGGCGTTCGGCGTCAGCTGCGCCGGCCTTCCGGCCAACCGCCTCACCGCGGTGACGATTCCGAAGTCGAACCCGAAGGCCGCCCGGATCGCGAGCGAGAACATCGTGTACCCGGGCTCCGGCGGCTGCCACGACGCGAACGTCTTCGAGGAGAAGCAGCGCATCCTCACGGCGTGTCTCGGCTCGGGCGTCTCGATGCTCGACATCAGCGATCCGCTCAACGCCACGACCGTGTGGGGCCCGTTCACCTGGCCGAACCACGGCACCTGGCACACCGGCTCCTGGAGCTGGAGCGGCGACTACGTGTACGTCAACGGTGAGCCCGGCGGCGGCAGCGCCTCCGAGTGCGCCTTCGACGACCATCCCGCGAAGCCGTCCGTGTTCGCGCTGAACGCCGACACCGGCTCGCTCGAGGGCACGTGGACGCTCCCGCGTCCGCAGGAGACGACGAGCTCGCAGAGCAACTGCACCGTGCACAACCTGAACGTGCTGCCGCTCGCGAACAAGAACGTGCTCGCCCACAGCTTCTACACCGCGGGTGCGTCGCTCATCGACTTCACCAACCCGCAGGCTCCGCGCGAGGTCGCGTTCATCGACCAGATCCTCACGCCCGGCGGCGGCGGGGTCATCACGAGCGGCGCCGGTTGCTGGTCTGCCTACTGGTACAACGGCACGATCTTCTGCAACGAGCTCAGCTGGGGCCTCCACCTGTTCGGGATCAACACGAACAACCTCCCGTGGTACGCGGACACGATGACCCTCGAA
>DATHTO010000138.1:0-13672 GCA_035463115.1 Actinomycetota bacterium
TCGTCCATCACGTAGCCGGCTTCGTCGAGCGCGATCACGTAGCGCGAACGCCCGGGTGCGAGGTCGTCGGTGCGGCACGGGAACACGTGGTCGACGAGCGCCCGCGCGTCGGGCCCCGCGACGAGGAACTTCCCGAGCGTGCCGACGTCCATGATCCCGGCGGCGGACCGGACGGCCGCGTACTCGTCCTCCCAGGCGCCGTAGCGGAAGGGACGCAGCCAGCTCCCCGACCGGTCGACGTGCGCGCCCGACGCCACGTGCCGATCGTGCAGGGCCGTTCGCTTCTCGACGATCTCGTCGACGCCGCCGAGCAACGACTCGAGCGAGACCGGCCGCGCCGGCGGCCGCGCGGTCGTGCGCGCCGCCGGCGCCGCTTCCGACGGGCGGCGCTCCGCGACGAACCGTGCGAGCTGACGACCGCACATCGCGCCCTGACACGGTCCCATCGTCGCGGTCGTGTAGCGCTTCAGGATCTCGGAACTGCGCCAGCCCTCCGCCCACGCGGCGGCGAGCTCCGACGCCCCGACGTCCTCGCACAGGCAGACGTAGCCGGCGTCGCCGAGCGGCGCGTCGATCGGCGGGCGGGAACCCGGATCGTCGCCGCGCGCGGCCGCCCGACCCGACGCCTCGGCCTCGTCGACCGTGCACCCCGGCGACGCCGCGTCGCCCGCGGCGATCGCGGGCTCGACGCCGGCCATGCGCAGGAGCCCGTCGCGCGGCGCGAGGCCCACCGACACCACGACGCCGTCGCAGGTGAACGCCCGTTCGCCGCCGTCGGTCCGCACCCGCACGCCGGCGACGTGCCCCTTCCCGACGACCTCGACGATCGCGCCCTCGACGAGGTCGACGCCGTCGAGCACGACCGTGGCATCGGCGCCGAGGTCCGACCCGGGGACGCGGACGACCGCCTCGATCGACACGCCGGCCTCGCGCAGCACCCGCACGTGCTCGACGGCCTCGGGCGCTCCGGCCAGGACGACGGCCCGCGTCGCCGGCGGCACGCCGTGGACGCCCGCGAGCCTGGCCGCGCCGCGCCCGAGCCACACGCCGGGCAGGTCGTTGCCGCGGAAGACCGCGTGCGCGCCGATCGCGCCCGTCGCGACGACGATGCGTTCGGCGTCGACCTCGATCGTCTCGTCGGCGCCCACGAGCGGCACCTGGCCGCCCTCGTAGATCCCGACGGCGGTGGTGCGCTCGAGGATCTCGGCTCCTGCGGCGCGCGCCTCGGCCGCGAGCGCGTCGATGCGCCCGCGCGCCGGTCCCGGCGGGATCGCCGCGCCGAGCGTGCCCTCGTCACAGCACACCACGGTCGCGCCGGCGGCCGCCGCTTCCGCCGCCGCCGCGAGGCCCGCCACCCCTCCGCCGATCACCAGGACGTCGACCCGCAGGTACCGGAACCGCGACGGCGTCGGCGGGGCGCCGACCGGCAGCCGCCCGACGCCGGTCGCTCGGCGGATCACGCGTTCGGCGATCGGCCAGGCGAACCGTGGACGGATGAACGTCTTCGAGTAGAAGCCGACCGGCAGCAGCCGGTGCATCCGGTCGGTGATCGCCAGCAGGTCACGGTCGGTCGACGGCCAACCGGTCTCGCGGCGCACGCGCTGGCCGTCACGCGCCTCCGCCGTGCATGCGCGCACGCCGGGACGACCGTCGAGCGTGACGAGGCAGTTCGGACAATCGCCGGTGCCGCAGTACAGACCTCGGGGGCGGTGGTACTTCAGCGACCGGTTGAACGTTCGGACGCCGGCACGGAACAGGGCGCTCCCGACCGTGTCGCCGTCCTCGATCGGAACGGCCCGCCCCTCGAAGTCAAGCGAGCCCATCGACCCGGTTCTCGGCCACGTCGCGCTCGATCGTCAGCCACCGCCGGCACCCGAGCGCGTGGAACCAGCGCTCCCGCTGGGCACCCGGCGCGTTCGCGCGGTGGTACACCCGAGCGAATTCGTCGTCGGGGTCGTCCGACGCCGGCCACCGGAACTCCCCGCCGAACGTGAACTCCGTGTACGGCCGACGCCCGCAGTGCGGGCACGGGATCTTCACGCCCACGCGATCTCCTCCGTGCGGCCGGCTCCGTGGCATCCGGCTCGGTGTGTCCGGACCGGCGAGGCGTCAGGGTGCCACACGGTCCCGGACGCCCACCGCTGGAGCTCGTGAACGCCGGTCACGCACCCCGCTCAGGCGGCGTCGTCCTCGTCCGCCGGCACCAGGAGCTCGAGCGCCTCGCGGAGCGCGTCGTAGCGCCGATCGCCCAGGTCGCGACGAGCGCGCTGCTCGAGGCCCTGCACCGCGCGCCGGTACTCGGCCGCCACGCGGCGCCCCTTCGCCGTGAGGCGGACCAGCTTCGCGCGTGCGTCGTCGGGGTCGGGCACACGACGGACGTAGCCACGCTCCTCGAGCTCGTCGATCGTGAGCATCATGCCCTGCTTCGTCATCCGCGCCCGGCGTGCCAGCGCGGTGAGACGGGTGCCGCTCCGCCGGTCGACGGCGAGGAACACCGATGCATGCCCCGGCCGGAGGTCGGGATAGCCACGCTCCTCGAGATCGTCGTCGAGCTCGGCGGCGAGCGCGCGGTGGGCCTCGAGGAGCAGCCGCGGGAGATCGGACCCTGCCACCTCCGAGCCATCGTCGCAGCGGCGGGCGGGGTGGTCAATCAGCCTGACGACCGTCCCGACGGAGATGCCCCGCGAGGAGGCCCGCTGGGCGCCACCAGCGCTGCCACGCGCCACCAGCGCTGCCGCGCAGGCCCGGGGGTATCCTGCCGGCGTGCCGGACCTGTCTCCCGAGGACGCCGAGACGAAGGCGCAGCTGCCCGAGCTCCAGCAGGCACATCGCGGGCTGCGACGGCGAGGGCACGGCGGGCTCGTGCCGCACGAGGGCCCGACCGAGGGTGAGCAGTCGTCGTCGGCGGGCAAGAGCGGAACGCTCCGCGCCGCGATCTTCGGCGTGAACGACGGCCTGGTCTCGAACGCCGCGCTGATCATGGGCTTCGCCGGCGCCGATCAGCCCCGCGAGGTGATCCTGCTGGCCGGCATCGCGGGGCTCCTCGCCGGAGCCTTCTCGATGGGCGCCGGCGAGTACATCTCGATGCGCGTCCAACGCGAGCTGCTCGAGCGGATGCTTCACCTCGAGGCCCACGAGCTCGGTTCCGACCGTCTCGGCGAGCTCGACGAGCTCGCCGAGATCTACGAGCGCAAAGGGATCGACCCCGAGCTCGCCCGTGAGGTCGCGACCCAACTGATGTCCGATCCCCAGGTCGCTCTCGACACGCACGCGCGCGAGGAGCTCGGGATCGACCCCGACGAGGGGCTCGGCTCGCCGACGGGGGCGGCGGTGTCGTCGTTCGGAACGTTCTCCGTCGGCGCGCTCGTGCCGTTGCTTCCGTTCGTGTTCGTCGACGGGGTGCAGGGCACCCTGCTGTCGCTCGGAGTGACCGGGGTGGCGCTGCTGTCCGTCGGCGGCGCGACGTCACGTCTCACGGGCAAGCCCGTGCTGCCGTCGGCGTTGCGGATGTTCGCGATCGGGATCGGCGCCACCGCCGTCACCTACGCGATCGGCTCGCTCCTCGGCGTCTCGGTCCTCGGCTGAGGCCGCACCCGACGTGACGCGCATGTCGTGCGATCGCGCGAGGAAGGGCCCGCGCTCCGACGCCGCCGCAGCCCCCGACACCGCCGTGCGTCATGCGTCGCGCGACGAGGCGGCAGGCAGGACCGTGCCGTCGGCGAGGACGACGCCGTCGGCGTCCACGGCTTCGAGCTCCCCGCCGCGGAACTGCTGTTCGTAGAGCTGCGCGTACAGACCGCCGCGCGCAAGGAGCTCGTCGTGCGTGCCTCGCTCCGCGATCCGTCCGCGTTCCAGGACGAAGATCACGTCGGCCGCGAGGATCGTCGACAGTCGGTGCGCGATCGCGATCGTCGTGCGACCGCTCATCAGCGGCTCGAGCGCCGACTGCACGAGCCGTTCCGACGTCGTGTCGAGCGACGAGGTGGCCTCGTCGAGGATCAGGATCTTCGGGTCCTTCAGGATGACGCGCGCGATCGCGAGCCGCTGCTTCTCGCCGCCCGAGAGCTTGTACCCGCGCTCGCCGACGATCGTGTCGTAGCCCTCGGGGAGCTCCGCGATACGCTCGTGGATGTTCGCGGCACGCGCGGCAACCTCGAGCTCCTCCTGCGTGGCGTCGGGCCGCCCGTAGAGCAGGTTCCGGCGGATCGTGTCGTGGAACAGGTACGTCTCCTGCGTCACCACGCCCATCAGGGACCCGAGCGACTCGAGGGTGACGTCGCGGACGTCGTGCCCGTCGACGCGCACCGATCCCTCCTGCACGTCGTAGAGCCGTGGGATCAGGTACGTGATCGTCGTCTTCCCGGCACCGGACGGACCGACGAGGGCGGCGAGCTGGCCGGGCTCGATCTGCATCGACACGTCGTCGAGCGTCCAGCGCCGTCCGGTGACGTCGCTCGGCCGGTCGAGGTCCGGCGAGACGGGCGTCTCGACCTGCTCGTCCTCGTAGCGGAAGCGGACGTGGTCGAGCTCGACGCGCCCGCGCGCGGTGGCGGGGTCGAGCTGGGCAGCGCCGGGCGCGTCGACGATGTCGTGGCGCAGGTCGAGGTACTCGAAGATGCGGTCGAACAGCGCGAACGAGGACTGCACCTCCGTCGAGACCTGCAGCATCGACCCGATCGGGAAGAACAGGCGCGATTGCAGCGTCGTGAACGCGACGATGTCACCGGCGCCGACGGCGTTCCCGTCGTTCGACAGCAACCATCCGGCCACGAGGTACACGAGCGCCGGGGTGATCGAGAAGAAGGTTCCGACGATCGCGAAGAACGACCGCCCGATCATCGTCTGCCGGATCTGCAGGCCGGTCAGCCGCTCGTTCTCTTCGCGGAACCGCCCGATCTCGAAGCGCTGCCGGCCGAACGACTTCGACAGGAGGATCCCGCTGACCGACAGGGTCTCCTCGGTCACGGCGGTGAGGTCGGCGAGCGTCCGCTGGGTGTTGGTCGCGACCTCGCGCCGAGCCTTGCCGACCTTGGCGGTCAGCACGAGGAAGAACGGCATCATGAAGAGCGAGAGGACCGTGAACGGGACCGAGATCAGCAGCATCGCGATCAGCGTGCTCACGATCACGACGACGTTCGACAGGATCGACGACGCCGTGTCGGTCACGACCGTCTGCACGCCTCCGACGTCGTTCGCGAGCCGGGACTGGATCTCTCCCGTCCTCGTCGTCGTGAAGAACCGCATCGGCATGTGCTGGAGGTGCGTGTAGAGCGCGTTCCGGAGGTCCTGCATCACGCGCAGTCCGACGAGGTTCGCGAAGTACGTCTGGCCGACGCCGATCGCGCCCGTCACGATCGGGATGATCACCATCAGCGCCACGCCGACGTAGACGACGTCCAGGTTCGGGCAGGCCACCCCGTCGCACGAGCCCTGGATGCCGAAGAGCCCCGCGTCGAAGATCCACTTGATCAACAGGGGGTTCGCGACGCCGAGCGCCGACGTGATCGCGATCGCGATCCCGACGAGCCAGACCTTCCGACGGTACGGAGCGAAGGTCGCGACGACGCGCCGCACGGTGGTACGCCGGATCGGGCGAGGGTCCTCGTCGGAGAGGCGGGGGTTGAGGAAGCGGCCGTGGCGACCCACGCAACGAGGATACGCGCGCGCTCGGTCAGCTATTCCCGGGGATCGCGGCGCCCGAGCGCACGAGCGCGGACGAAGATCGCGTCGAGCATCGCCGGCGTGAGCTTGCCCGTGAAGGTGTTCTGCTGGCTCGGATGGAACGCGCCGAGCAACCGGAACGGCCCCACGTCGGCCTCGGCGCCGTGGCCGAAGCGGGGCTTCGGTCTCGCGACGTGCCCGATCGCGGCGAGCGCCCGGAGCGCCCCGTCCCACGCGAACGCTCCGAGGCACACGAGCACGTTCGCGTCCTCGAGGACGTCGAGCTCTCGCTCGAGGTACGGCAGACAGGCGTCGCGCTCTTCCGGGGTGGGTCGGTTCGCCGGGGGGGCGCATCGGTTCACGGCCGCGACCCACATCCCGTCGAGGCGCAGGCCGTCGTTCCGGTGCGTCGACGTCGGCTGGTTCGCGAACCCCGTCCGGTACAGCGACGCGAAGAGGAAGTCGCCGGACCGATCGCCGGTGAAGATCCGGCCCGTGCGGTTGCCACCGTGCGCGGCCGGGGCGAGCCCGATCACGACGATGCCGGCGTTCGGATCGCCGAAGCTCGGCACCGGCCGACCCCAGTACGCCCGGTCGGCGAACCGGGCCACCTTCGTCTCCGCCGCCTGCTCGCGCCAGGCGACGAGGCGGGGGCATCGCGTGCAGACGACGACCTCCCCCTCGATCGCGGCGAGCGCCTCGGTGCGAGCATCCGCCGCCATCAGTGGATCCGAGGGCCCGGCCGCCGTGGGGTCCATGTCGGCTCGAGCGTACCGACGGTGCTCACGTGCGCACCCGCAGCGCGCGGAACCGCGCCTCGGCGTCCTCGAACGGATCCAACGGGTCGAGCAGCCCCTGGATCGTCCCCAGCAGCCCCTCGAACCCGCCCAGGTCGGGCGCCTCCGTCCGCAGGGTCGCGGCGCGTTCGCGGGCGCGTGCGAGACCGGCGTCGCATCGGCGCCACACGTCGTCGACCTCCGGACGTCGCCACGGCGGCATCAGGACGTCGACGCGCTCGAGCGCATCCTCGAAGTCGGCCAGGGCGTCGACGAGCGGACGCCCCGGCAGCCGGTTCGTCGGCAGCGCTCCGGCGAGCCCCTCCTTCGCGGGCTCGAGCTCGTCGAGGACCCGCCGGAACGCCTCGGCGGCCGGCACGAGCTCCGGGGGCAGCTGCTTGCGACGGAAGGGGCTCACGCGAACGCCTCGCGGACCGCTGCGACGATCGGCTCGGGATCGTTCGTCGCCACCGCGTCGAGCCCCGCCCGGAAGAGCGCCACGGCCTCGGACGGTCGATCCGTCAGCCAGGTGCCGACGCGGATCCCCGCGGCGTGAGCGGTCGTCGTGAGAGCGTCGCCCGCCGCGGTCGCCGCGCCGATGAACGGCAGGACCCACCGGTAGCCGCGGTCCCGCGCGAACGTGACGCCGGCGAGGGCATCGACGTCGCGCGTCGTCAGCAGGCCGGTCGCGAGGGACGGATCCCGCGAGACGACGCGATCGAGCGCGAACGGGTCGAAGCTCGACACGAGCACGTCGCCCTCGAACGCGGCGTCCGCGAGCACGTCGAGCGTCGCCGCAACGAGGTGCGCTCCACCGGCGTCGACATCGGGCTCGCCCGGCAGATGCTTCAGCTCGACGTCGATCGAGATCCGCCCGGAGAGGGCGTCGAGCACCTCACGGAACGTCGGCACGGTCTCCACACCGCGACCCGTCGGGATCCGCGCGGCCCGGACCTCGTCGAGCGGCATCGAGGCGACCAGGCCCGACCGGTCGGTCGTCCGCGACAGGTCGGCATCGTGGATCACGACCGGGACGCGGTCGGCCGTGAGGCGGACGTCGAACTCGACGGCGTCGGCGCCGGCCGCCACGGCCGCCTCGAAGGCCGCGAGCGTGTTCTCGGCCTCCCGCGCCGACGCGCCGCGATGAGCGACGACCAGCGGCTCCGACGCGCCTTGACTGAACGGCCGTTCAGACACTACGCTCGTCCCCACGTCGAGGGACGGCATCCGACGTCGCTCGGCGCGACACCATGATTGAACGAAGGTTCAGGCACGACCCCGACGAGATGCGCTGGATCGCCGGTGCGGCGTGCATCGGCGAGGATCCGGAGCTGTTCTTCCCGGTCGGGGTCACCCCTCCCGCGCTCGACCAGGTCGTCCGCGCGAAGGCGATCTGCGCACGGTGCCCGGTACGACGCGACTGCCTCGAGTGGTCGCTCGTGACGTGCCAGGACGCCGGCGTCTGGGGCGGACTCGACGAGGAGGAACGTCGTGCGATCCGGCGGGCTCGCCGTCGGTCGGCTGGCCTGCCTCGGGCGGAACCCGCCCTCTCACCCGTCTGAGTCACGCCTGGCTCGACGGGCACAGGTCCTCGACCGGACAGATCGCGCACCGCGGCTTGCGCGCGACGCAGATCGCGCGCCCGTGATCGATCAGGACGTACGTGAACGGGAACCACTTCTCGCGTGGCAGCAGTGCCATCAGGTCTCGCTCGATCTTGTCCGCATCGGCCTGATCGCTGAACCGCAGCCTGTTCGCGACGCGTTTCACGTGCGTGTCCACGGCGATGCCCTCGACGTCGCCGAACGCGTTGCCCATCACGATGTTCGCCGTCTTCCGCGCGACGCCACGGAGCGTCATCAGGTCCTCCATCGTCGACGGCACGGCGCCTCCGTACTCGTCGACGATGCGCTGACACGCGGCGCGGATCGACGTCGCCTTCTGGTTGAAGAACCCGGTGGGTTTGATGTCGGCCTTGAGCTCGTCTTCGGGCACCCGGAGGTAGTCCTCGGCCGAGCGGTACCGCTCGAACAGCGAGGCGGTGACCTCGTTGACCTTCTCGTCGGTGCACTGCGCCGACAGGATCGTGGCGACGAGGCATTCGAGCGGGTTCGAGAACCGCAGGGCCACCTTCGCGTCGGGATAGGCCGCCTCCAGGCGCTCGACGACGATCGGCGCCCGTACCTCCACGGGGTCGTCCCGCGCGATCGTCCGCCGGCGCTCCTTCGCCGTGGCCGCGCGTGAGGTCGGCCGGGCACGCTCCGTGGACGTGCCGGTGTTCGGGGTCGTGTTCCGGGGCATCGGCTCCTCCCGCCACCGACGGGTGTCGAGGCGCGATGCTACCCAGCGACGGCCGACGGGAAGAGCCGGACGTCGAGCAGGTCGCCGGCTCCGGCGCGCTGCCACGCGCCGTCGCGCAGGACGTGCACGTCGTGGCGTCCCACGACGCTCCAGTCCTCACCGTCGCCGACCAGCGCCGTGTCCTCCTCGATGCCGACGAGGACGCCGCCCGCCGGCACGACCGACGCGAGCATCGCCCGCGCGCCGGGCGTCCAGCTCTCGAGCCGGTCCCAGTGCGGACCGAACACCACGCCGGGGAGCGCATAGCCGATCCCGGGTTTGAAGACGTGCTCCGCGTCGTCCTCCGCCGTGTCGAACGTCGTGTCGGTCAGGAAGGCGACGCCGGCGCTGCACCCGGCGAACGCGAGCCCCTCGTCGATCCTCCGCGCGATCGTCGACCAGGCGGGCGTGCCACGCAGCGTCTCCGCGACGTACCACGGGTTCCCACCGGAGAAGTACACGATCGATGCGCGCTCGAGCGGTTCGAGCACCTCCGGCCCGGCGGCGTCCTCGCGCGTGTGCAGCGGCAGGACCTCGGCCCGGATGCCTCGCTCGGCGAAGTGGTCGACGCCCTTGCGTGCCCACCGATCGAACACGTCGTCACCATCGGGCGTCGACGCCGTCGGAGCGATCAGGACGGTGCCGTCACCGGCCGCTCGGTTCATCAGCCAGTGGTCCATCTCGACGGTCCACGGCTCGAACTCGCCGCTCCCGAGGAGGGCGAACGACCGCAGGCTCACGCGCCGGCCCGTGCGATCGCGGCGCCGAACCGAGGGATCGCGTACTCGACCATCTCGTCGTTCGCGGTCAGCGAGATGCGGAACCGCCCCGGCGACTCGAACATCGATCCCGGGAGCACCCACACGTCGTCGGCGGCGAGCAGCCGCGCGAACGCCCGATCGTCGTCGATCGGCGACCTGGCGAGCACGTAGAACGTGCCCTCCGGCACGAGGAGCTCGTACCCCTGCTCCCGCAGGGCATCACAGACGAGATCGCGTCGTCGCTGCAGCCGGTCGACGCCCGGGTCGAGCCGCTCGAGGTCGGGCACGGCGTGCTGCAGGATCGAGCTCGCGAACGCCCATCCGGTCGCGATCTGCGCGAGCTCGAGCGCGTCCCGCATCTCCTCGCGCTCGGGCATCGACGACGGCATCGCGACGTACCCGAGGCGCGACCCCGGTGAGAGCAACGTCTTCGCGTAGGTGTAGAGCAGGAACGAGAACGGGTAGCGGGTCGTCGGCGTGGGGAAGGAGCGACCGTCGAACACGATCCGGTTGTACGCCTCGTCCGAGATCAGGTAGACGGGGCGGGCGTTGCGTTCCGATGCCGCCGTGAGGGCCGCGGCCAGATCGTCGAGCTGGCTCGGGGAGACGATGCGTCCGCTCGGGTTGTGCGGCGAGTTCACGATCACGGCACGGGTCGACGGCGTGATCGCGTCGGCGATCGCATCGACGTCGAGGTCGTACGTATCGGCGACCGCCGGAACGCGGACGGGCGTCATGTCGGCGCCGACGATCAGCGCCTCGTAGAAGAACCACGGCGGCGAGACGTAGACGACCTCGCATCCGGGATCGCCGACCGCGCGAAGGACGCTCGACAGACCGGCGAAGTTCCCGTTCGTGATCGACACGTCCTCGGGCTCGAACGACGCTCCGAACCGCTCGGTCAGGTTCGCGGCGATCGCCGCGGCCGCGCCTGCGAGGGTCATCGTGTACTCGTAGCGATGCCGGTCGACCGGCTCGGCCGCCGTACGGAGCGCCTCGACGTACGCGCGGCCGGCCGGCTCGTGCGGGTTCCCGAACAGGAAGTCGGCCTTCCGCTCCTCCGGGAGCGTCCCGTAGAACCCGACGAACCCGTGGAGCGTGCGGTCGATCGCGCGGAGCTTCTCCGAAACCGGCACCGTCAGGCTCCCTTCACCGCCGCGAGGCGGAACGTCTCCTCGGCCATCCACTCGCGCATCCGGTCGCCGAACACCTCGACGAGCCCCTGCACCTGGCTCTCGTGCGCCTGGATCGCGTCGACCTTGCGATCGAGCACCTCTGGTGGCAGCTCGAAGCCGATCGCGAGCTCGTCGCGCGGCGTCGTCACGGGATAGCCGGGCAGGAAGATGTCGAACGGCTCGAGCTGTCGTTCCCACCGCTCGACCCAATCGGGCGTGGCCGTCGCGTAGTACAGCCGCGCACCGTCCGGCGCGGCGTCATGGAAGGCCCGCGTCGCCCAGCGACACACGCTCTTGTGCCCTTCGTGCCCGGTCATGCCGTCGGGCGCGAACGTCAGGATCGAGTCGGGGCGGACGTCGGCGACGATCTCGCGGACCTGGTCCGCGCCCGCGTCGTCGAGCGGCGTCTCCATGTCGACGTCGACGGGCCCGTCGAGGAAGCGGTGCTCCGTGACACCTAGGATCTCGAGGCTGCGGAGCAGCTCCCGCGTCCGCACCTCGGCCATCGACGACGGCGGCCACCGCTGCTCGTCGAGCGATCCGCCCTCGCCGCGGGTCGCGGTGACGTCGACCACGCGGTCACCGCGTTCGACCCCGAGGGCCATCAACCCCGCGGACAGGTAGATGTCGTCGTCGGGATGCGCCCACACGCCGAGGACGGTTCCGAGCGGAGCGACGTCGACCATGCGTGGCGCATGCTAACGGCGAGGAGCGATCGCGGCCGCGATCGTCAGCCGGCCGGCGAGTCGTCGAGGTGGTGGATCAGGTCGCGGATCCGGGCCGAGAGCGCGTCGGGCGCCGACCGTTCGCTGCATTTCTCGGCGACCACGATCTTGAGGTGCCGTCGGAACTCCGCGCGCTGCATGCACGGGTTGCAGTCCGAGAGGTGCTCCTCGATCCGGACGGTCACGACGCGATCGAGCTCGCCGTCGAGGAACCGCTCGATCTCCCGCAGGGTCTCCTGACAGAGCGGTCCGCAGTCGTCAAGCGCGCCCATCGGTCCTCTCGCCGTCTCGTCCGCGCGGGGTCTCGCCCCGCTCGCCGGTCACGATCCCGCGTTCGCGGGCCGTTTCCCACAACGCCTTCTCGAGCGCTTTCCTTCCCCGGTGCAGCCGCGACATCACCGTGCCGATCGGCGTCTCCATGATGTCGGCGATCTCCTTGTAGCTGAAGCCTTCGACGTCGGCGAGCAGCACCGGGATCCGGAAGTTCTCGGGCAGCGACTCCAAGGCCCGCTTCACGTCGTCGTCGGGAAGGCTGTCGAGGACCTCCTCCTCGGCCGACGCCTCGACGTTGCGGCCTCCGAGCCGGTCGAACAGGTACCACTCCTCGATGTCGTCGGGGCCGTCGACGGTCTGCGGCTGGCGTTGCTTCTTCCGGTAGGTGTTGATGAAGGAGTTCGTGAGGATCCGGTAGAGCCACGCCTTGAGGTTCGTCCCCTCCTGGAAGCCGCCGAACCCCCGGTAGGCCCGCAGGTACGTGTCCTGCACGAGGTCCTCGGCGTCGGCCGGGTTCCTCGTCATCCGCAGGGCAGCGCCGTAGAGAGACGGCAGCAGCGGAAGCACGTCACGCTCGAACCGGTCGCGGAGTGCCTGCTCGTCGGTCGCTGCCTGAGCCATGGGTCGGTAGGGTACCCGCCGCTCTCCCGCGGCATGCGGCCGCAAGCCCTGCACCGGGTGGAACGCGAGGCTCGGGGGGCTGCGACCACGGGCGGGGTTGCGCTCCCGCGCGGCCGCTCCCTGTCATTCGGTGGGCTCGGTGCGAAGATGGGTGGACATGGCCGACAACGACTCCAACCGCGAAGGGCGCCGCCCGGGCGCCGGCGGACCGAACGTGCCCCGGCCGAGGATGGCCCCCTGGCTCTTGATCGGGATCGTCGTCGTCGGTCTCCTGATCATGAACGGCGTCCTGTCGAACGCCAGTCGCGACACCGTCACCTATTCGAGGTTCCTGTCGCTCGCCGAGAACGGCGGCATCGTCGGGCCGGTCACGATCTCGGACACGAGCATCTCCGGTACCTACCGGGGCGACGACGGCAGCGACGTCGCGTTCTCGACGACCCTGGCCGCGAACTTCCAGACGCAGGACCTCACCGAGCAACTAGGTGAGCTCGGCGTCGAGGTCGAGATGCGGCAGCCGAGCCCCTGGTTGAACCTGCTGTTCAGCATCCTGCCGCTCGTGCTGCTGATGGGCCTCATCTATTACTTCCTGTTCCGCCGGATGGGCGGCGCCGGCGCCGGCGCCCTCACGATGGGCAAGAACAAGGTCAAGATCTACGACCGCAAGGAGATGAAGACGACGTTCTCCGACGTCGCCGGCGTCGACGAGGCGAAGGAGGAGCTCCGCGAGATCGTCGAGTTCCTGCGGAACCCGAAGAAGTACCAGCGGCTCGGCGGTCGCATCCCCAAGGGCGTGCTGCTGCTCGGGCCTCCCGGCTGCGGCAAGACGCTCCTCGCCCGCGCCGTCGCCGGTGAGGCGAACGTCCCGTTCTTCTTCATGAGCGGGTCGGAGTTCGTCGAGATGTTCGTCGGCCTCGGCGCGGCCCGGGTCCGCGAGCTGTTCCAACAGGCGAAGGAGAAGGCGCCCGCCCTCGTGTTCCTCGACGAGATCGACACGATCGGCAAGGGCCGCTCCGGCGCGATGGGCTCCGGCTTCGGCGCGCACGACGAGCGCGAGCAGACCCTGAACCAGCTGCTCGTCGAGATGGACGGCTTCGACTCCCAGAAGGGCGTCATCATCATGGCCGCGACGAACCGCCCCGACGTGCTCGACCAGGCGCTCGTGCGCCCGGGTCGGTTCGACCGGCAGGTCGTCGTCGACCGACCCGACCTCAAGGGGCGCGAGGAGATCCTGCGGGTGCACGCGCGCGGCGTCGCGCTCGACCCGGACGTCGACCTCAACACGATCGCGGCCCGGACCCCCGGCTTCACCGGCGCCGACCTCGAGAACGTCGTGAACG
>DATHTO010000139.1:0-69918 GCA_035463115.1 Actinomycetota bacterium
GGTTTGGCACCTCGATGTCGGCTCGTCTCATCCTGGGGCTGGAGCAGGTCCCAAGGGTCGGGCTGTTCGCCCGTTAAAGAGGCACGCGAGCTGGGTTTAGAACGTCGTGAGACAGTTCGGTCCCTATCCGCTGTGGGCGTAGGAAGCTTGAAGGGAGCTGCCCCTAGTACGAGAGGACCGGGGCGGACGAACCTCTGGTGTGCCAGTTGTCGCGCCAGCGGCACGGCTGGTTAGCCACGTTCGGAAGGGATAAGCGCTGAAAGCATCTAAGTGCGAAGCTCGCCCTGAGATGAGGCTTCCCACCGGGAGACCGGGTAAGGCCCGTGGAAGACCACCACGTCGATAGGCCGGAAGTGGAAGCACGGCAACGTGTGGAGCTGACCGGTACTAATAGGCCGAGGACTTGATCTTCGCTCGCGCTCGCTATCGTGGTTCTCGAGGTCGCTCGAGGGCCGTACCCTCGATCGCTTCCCGCGATCGGGCGTCGCGCCGCGAGGCGCGCGCCGGCCGTGGGACCCACCGTTTCGGTGGCCATAGCGGAGGGGAACTACCCGGTCCCATCCCGAACCCGGAAGTCAAGCCCTCCAGCGCCGATGGTACTGCCAGGGCGACTTGGTGGGAGAGTAGGTCGCCGCCGGAACATCGTGAGACGGGCCGCCTTCGGGCGGCCCGTCCGTTCCTCCGGGCGGTGGGAATCGTCCGGTCGCGCGCGGGCTCCGGTGAACGAGGGAGGAGAGGCCACCATGCCGAAAGCGCTCCGGCCTCGCGGCGGCCAGCAGCCACGCGGCACACCGTCACGCCAGGCGTCGCTGCCGCGCGACATCGTGGACGAGGTCCGGCGATCGACGCGCCCGCAGGACCAGGAACCGGTGCTGTCCCGCCTCGCTCGCGCGATCGAACTGCTGGAGCGCGGCGACAGCGGCGCCGCCGCGGTCGAAGCCGAGAAGGCCAAGAAGCAGGCGAACCGCTCGTCCGCCGTCCGTGAGGTCCTCGGCCTCGCCTACTACGGGCAGGGTCGCTGGCAGGACGCCGTCACGGAGCTGAAGGCGTACCGGCGCCTGTCGGGCCGACCCGATCAGAACCACCTGATCGCCGACAGCTTGCGCGGCCTCGGCAGGCCGCAGGACGCGGTCCCGTTGGCCGACGAAGCGTTGCGGGACCGGAAGGTGCCGGCCGACGTGAAGGCCGAGGCCGTGATCGTCGCTGCGTCGGCCCTGGCCGACCAGGGGCGCACCGCCGAGGCGCTGTCCTTCCTGCGCCGGGCCGCCACGAAGGAGGACGTCTCGGAACCCTGGACCCTGCGCCTCTGGTACGTGCGCGGCGACATCCTCGAGAAGGCGGGGCGCCGCGAGGAGGCCGCTGCCGAGTTCCGCCGGGTCGTCCGGCACGACGCCAGCGCGTTCGACGCCGCGGAGCGGCTCGCCTCGCTGTCGTGATCGTCAGCTCGGCTCGGGGCGTCCTTCGCGCTCCCACCGCTTGCGCCAGTACCGAGCGAGCCCGCGCACGTTCATCGCGATCGATCCGATCGCGTCGTAGCGCTCGTGCTCGAACGGCTGACCGGAATCCGTCGCGTACTCCTCGCGCGCCTGCTCGGTGAGCAGCTCGACGAGCTCCTCGTCGGATGCGTCAGGCTCGCGCTCGAGCCGCCGACGGACGGTCTCGGCCCACGCCTCGATCCGTTCCGCGCCCCGGCGGAGACCCTCCTCCGCGTCGTCGATCGGCCCGAAGTGCGTGACGAGCAGCCGCGACGGCTGACGCCGGCGGATCGCTCCGATGCTCGCGAGCGCGGCGTCGACGTCGACCTCCGGAGGCGGGAGCGCCGGCCGGTAGGCGTCCGCCCACGGAAGGTACGAGCCCGTCGCTTCGCCGGTGAACATCGCGCCGGAGGCACCGTCCATCAGCGCGACGTGGTGCGAGGCGTGGCCGGGCGTATGGAGGACCTCGAGCGACCGGTCACCGAGGGCGATCGCCTGCCCGTCCACGACGGCCTCGATGCGGTCCCGCGGGACGGGCACCGTCTCGCCGTACAGCGACCGCATCCGATCCTCGCCGTACGTCCGGGCGGTGCTCGCGATCAGTCGTTCGGGATCGGCCAGATGGCGGGCGCCCGCCTCGTGCACCCACAGGATGGCTCGTGGGAAGCGGCGCAGGAGCGCGCCGGCGCCTCCCGCGTGATCCAGGTGGACGTGCGTGACCACGACGTGCGCCAGCTCGCCGGGATCGATCCCGACGGCGGCGAGCGCGTGCGTCAGATCGTCGGCGTCGGCCGCGGGTCCGCTCTCGACGAGGGCGGGCTCGCGCGCCGCGATCAGGAACGACGCGTTGAACGATGCGAGCCCTCCGGTCCGCAGGTCGGCCATGGAGATGCCGTCCCCGATGTCGGTGAACCGCACCTCCCGCGACGGCGCGTCGGCCGTTCCGCCGCTCGTTTCGTCACCGGGCACGCAGGGAGTGTGGCACACCGGATGTCGGTGGTCCGCGGTAACGTCGCGACCGCTCCCTCTCCGAGCGACCCGCTGGGTCGGGCAGGCGTCGGCCTGCCGCTGGGAAGGAGCCGTCATGGTGACCGTGAACGTGGTCGTGCTCGCCGGAACCGTCGCAGCCGATCCGGTCGAGCGCACGATGCCCTCGGGAGACGAGGTGACCGAGATCCGCCTGTCCGTGCCGGAGACGGGCAAGCGGCTGCTCCCGCTGCCGGTCGCGGCGTGGCATCGCACGGTGGGCAAGCGCGCCTTGAAGGGGATCGCGAAGGGCGACCCGGTGCTCGTGCACGGGCAGCTCGTCCGCCGCTTCTACCGGAGCGGAGCCGGCGCCCGCAGCCTCACCGAGGTCGTGGCGATGGGCATCAAGAAGCTCGAGTCGATCGACGAGAGCGCCTGACCGTCGCGGCGTGGCACGGGCGCGCCGGGGGCCGGCCGGTCACCCGTCGCCGATCGGCATCATCACCATGCCGGTCCGGGGCTTCGGCCAGAAGAAGGTCGACTTCCGGGGCAGGCGCTCGCCGGCCTCGACGGCGGCCAGGATCCGCTGCGGGGTCGTCGCCGGAAGCAGATACGCCGCGACGGCGGTGCCGTCCGCAACCGCCCGCACCGCGTCGTCGGCGTCGTGGGTGAAGCGGAGCGACCCACCGGCCGCCGAACGATCGAGCACCTCGCGGTGCAGGACGTCGACCGTCGGCGGACGTCCGTCCAACCGGTGCAGCTCCAGCCGCACCCCGCGGCCCGACCGGCGGGCCGTTCCGTACGTCAGCTCGTCGTCGTCGAGCGCTCGCAGGAGATGGGGCAGCGACGACACGGGCTCGCCTCCGGCCGGAGGATCGCCCGTGAGCTGCACGCGATGGTAGGGGAGCACCGGCACGTGCTCCGATGCCGCATCCACGATGAGCGTCAAGATCCGGTCCCAGGGTCCGGGTCCTGACACCGCGCGCCGCTCGTCGCGGTACGCCAGCGCCGTCGTGTACCGGTGGTGCCCGTCCGCGATCAAGAGCGGCAGCTCGGCGAGCCACGCCGCGATCCGCGCGTCGGCGGGGAACCGCCAGCGGCGGTGCCGGACGCCTTCGTCGTCGGTCACCTCCGCCTCGGGTTCCGATCCCGTGACGTCGTCGAGGAGCGCTCGGAACGCCGCGAGCGGCCCGGCGACGGTTCCGTAGATCGGTGACAGGTGCGCCCGCGTCGCGCGCACGAGGCAGAGCCGGTCTTCCACCGGTCCGGGCATCGTGTCCTCGTGCGGGAGCACCGATCCTCCCCACGGCTCGAGATCCATCGCGGCGAAGATCCCTCTCGTCACGCGCGTCGCGCCGCCGAGCTCGAAGCGCATCTCGTAGACGTGATAGGCCGGCTCGTCGTCGAGGCTCAGCACGCCGGAGGATCGCCACGACGCGAGCAGCTCCGCCGCGCGCTCGTACCGGTTGCCCTCGACCGCGGGATCGTGCGGGCCGTCGGCGAGGTCGAGGCGCACGACGTTGTAGGGGCTGCCGGCGAGCAGCCGTTCGCGGCGCGGGTCGCTGATAACGTCGTACGGTGGCGCGGTCAGCTCGTCGAGCGGACCGGCGACACCGCCGTCGTAGGTCAACGCTCGGAACGGGGACACGCGGGGCACGCCGAACGATAGAGCAGCCGAACGATGCTCGTCGACCGCTACGACGCCGTGCTCTTCGACCTCGACGGGGTCCTCTATCGAGGAGGCCGCCCGGTCGAGCACGCGTCCGATGCCGTCGCCAGGCTGCGGCATCTCGGCAAACGGGTCGCGTTCGTGACGAACAACTCGAGCCGGCAGCCCCACGTGGTGGCGGAACGCCTCGCCGCGGTCGGGGTGGCCGCGTCGCCCGAGGAGGTCGTGACGTCGGCGTTGGCCACCGCGGACCTCTTGGCCGCTCGGGGCGTCCGCCGGGCGTTCGTCGTCGGGGGCGAAGGGCTGCGGTCCGCCTTGCGCACCGTCGGGATCGAGGTGGTCGACGGATCCGTGGCGCGGCCCGACACCGTCGTCGTCGGGTTCGATCCCGACGTCACGTACGCCGCGCTGCGCGACGCCTCCGTCCGCGTGGCGAGGGGCGCCTCGCTGATCGGGTCGAACCCGGATGCCTCGTTCCCGGCGGCCGACGGCGAGAACTGGCCGGGGGCGGGCGCGCTGATCGCGGCGATCGAGACCGCGACCGGCGTCCGGGCCGAGATCGTCGGCAAGCCCCACGCGCCCTTGCTTCGCGCCGCGCTCGAGCGTGCCGGAGGTGGCGAGCCGCTCGTCGTGGGCGACCGCATCGACACCGACATCGACGGCGCGACGAGGCTGGGGTGGGCATCGGTGCTGGTGCTGACCGGCGTCTCGACGCGCGACGACGCCCGGCGATCGGATCCGCCGCCCACCTACGTCATGGATGACCTGCGAGGCCTGTTCCGGGGCGAGGGCGACGGCCCTGGGTCGTGACCGACGGGCGCCGCCGTATGCTGACGAGATCCGTCTCCGAGGAGGCACCGTGACGCGCATCGACGACGTCCGCAAGACGATCGAGACCACGCTCGGGACGCTGACGCCCGCGAAGGCGCAGCAGCTCGCGAAGGACATGCTCGAGCCCGACGCCCGCAAGGAGCAGGTCGCGAAGACGACGGGCGATCTGCTCGAATGGTCGCAGCGGAACCGTCAACGCCTGCGCGACCTTGTCCGGCGCGAGATCCGCGAGCAGCTCGAACAGGTCGGCGTCGCGTCGCGGGCGGACCTCGACGCGTTGAAGAAGCGTGTCCGGGAGCTCGAGCGGAACGCGGGGATGACGGCGTCCGGTCGGCGTGCCGCCGCCCCGGCTGCGGAGCGGCCGAAGACGTCGGCGGCGGCGAAGACGACGACGCGTTCGAGCACGAAGACCACCGCGGCGGCGTCCACGTCGAGGCGACGATCCTCGGCGGGATCGAGCACGTCGCGCACCCCCGCCGCGACCGGATCGACGGGAACCGCTCGGGCCAAGGGACGCGCCGCCAAGGATCCGGCGGCCGACGACCCGGCGGTGAGCGGCTGAGGACCGTCGGCGTGACGCGGCGGCGGCTCGACGCGGAGCTCGTCCGGCGCGGGCTCGTTCCGAGCCGCACGGCGGCTCGCGAAGCCGTCGACGCGGGCCTCGTGACGATCGCCGGCCGTCCCGCGACGAAGGCCGCGACCCTCGTGGCGGCCCACGAGCCGGTGCAGGTGACCCGCGACGTTCGTCCGTTCGCGTCCCGCGGCGGCGCGAAGCTCGACGCCGCGCTCGAGCGGTTCGGGATCGATGTCGCCGGAGCGGACTGTCTCGACGCCGGTGCGTCGACGGGCGGCTTCACCGACGTCTTGCTCAAGGCGGGCGCTCGCCACGTCGTCGCGATCGACGTCGGGTACGGCCAGCTCGCGTGGGATATCCGGAACGACCATCGCGTCACGGTGTACGAGCGGACGAACGTCCGTGACGTGACACCGTCGATGCTGCCCTACGCGCCGACGGTCGTGGTTGCGGACCTCTCGTTCATCTCGCTCGCCATCGTCGTGCCGACGTTGGTCACGCTCGCCACGCCGGACGCGACGTTCGTCGTCCTCGTGAAGCCACAGTTCGAGGCCGGTCGGGACGCCGTCGGACGAGACGGCGTCGTGCGCGACGCCAGCGTCTGGCGGACCGCGATCGTGCGCGTCGCGACGGCGTTCCGAGCGAGCGGGGCGGGCGCGACCGACGTGATCGCGTCGCCGCTCCGAGGGCCGGCGGGCAACGTCGAGTTCCTGGTGCACGCCCGCGGGGGGCGTGCCGCGTCGCTCAGCGACGAGCGGATCGACGCGGCGGTCGAGGACGGGCGGGGATCGGCGGCATGACGCGCGTCGGGTTCGTCGTCCACGAGGGGCGGGTGGCTGCGGTCGAGGCCGCCGCCGTCCTCCGCAAGGCGCTCACCGACGACGGGATCGAGGTGATCGACGCGACCGAGCGGAGCGGTGGGATCTCGCTCGTGGTCTCCGTCGGCGGCGACGGCACCTTCCTGCGCGGCGCGCACGTCGCGTCGCACGTCGACGCGCCCGTCCTCGGGGTGAAGGTCGGCCGCGTCGGCTTCCTGACCGAGGTCGAGCCGCCGGATGCGCTTCCGTTGCTCCGCGCGGCGGTCGCGGGCGAGGCGGCCGTGGAGGAGCGGCTCGCCGTCGTGGCGGAACCGGAACGCTCCGACGCGTTCTCGACGCAGTGGGGGATGAACGAGATCATGGTCGAGAAGCGGGCGCGGCACCGCCTCGTCCGGCTCGCGGTCGACGTCGACGGCGAGTACGTGACGACGTTCTCGGCCGACGGCGTGATCGTCGCGACGCCCACGGGATCGACGGCGTACTCGTTCTCGGCCCGGGGTCCCATCGTGGCGCCCACCGTTCCGTGCCTCGTCGTGACGCCGATCGCGGCCCACATGGTGTTCGACCGATCGTTCGTACTCGCCGACCAGCAGGTCGTCACGCTCGAGGTCGTCGGCGACGAACCTGCGATCGTGTCGGCAGACGGCAGGGAGACCGTCGAGGTGCCGGTCGGCACGAGGGTCCGGATCCGCGCCTCGGAACGGCGCGTCCGGTTCATCCGGCGCGACGGCGGCCCGGGGTTCCTCGCGCGGGTCCGTGACAAGTTCGATCTTCCGGGCGACCCGGCGCGACGCGGAGGGTAACTCGGACCACCGTCTCGCGCGCGGCGCGGATCGGATGCACCGGCCTCGCCGTGGGGCTCCTCGGCACGTCGGCCCGCGCGGCTACGATGCGGCCGTGCTCCGCGAGCTCCACATCAGCGGCCTCGGCGTGATCGACGATCTCGACCTCGAGTTCGACGGTGGGCTGACGGTCCTCACCGGCGAGACCGGCGCAGGCAAGACGATGGTGACGGTGGGACTCTCGCTCGCCCTCGGCGCCCGGGGAGCGGCGACGTTGGTCCGCGCCGGCGCGGGGGCCGCGCGCGTGCAGGCGCGGTTCGACGTGCCGCCGCCCCTCGCGGCCTGGGCCGAGGACGGCGAGGTGGTCCTCGCGCGCACGATCCGGGTCGACGGCCGTGGCGGCGCGAGGGTCGGCGGCGAGATCGCGACCGTCTCGACGCTCGCGGCGCTCGGCGACGCCCTCGTCGAGGTGCACGGGCAGCACCAGACGCTGCGTCTGCTCGAGACCGCGACGCAGACCGCGTTCCTCGACCGCGTCGGGGGAGCCGATCACCTCGAGGCCGTCGCGGCGCACCGATCCGCGTACGAGCGCCTCACCAACGCGAGGGCGGCGAGGGACGAGCTCGTCGAGGCCGCGCGCGAGCGCGAGCGCGCGCTCGATCTGCTCGCGTACCAGGTGCAGGAGATCGACGACGTCGGGCCCCGGGCCGACGAGACCGACGATCTCGTCGCCGAGGAGGCCCGGCTGGCGCACGTCGAACGGCTGCTTGAGCTGACGGCAGAGGCAGCGGCCGCCGCATCGTCCGACGGCGGCGCGGCCGACCTCGCCGCGACCGTTTCCGCGGCGCTCGCCGCCGCGGCCGAGCTCGATCGGGCGGCCGAGCCCCTCGCGACGCGTGCGGCATCGCTCGCGGCCGAGCTCGTCGAGCTGGCGCACGACGTCCGAACGCACCGGGATTCGCTCGCCGACGATCCGGCCCGGCTCGACGCGGTGCGCGACCGGCTCGCCGCCCTTCGCTCGCTCCAGCGCAGGTACGGCGCAACGGATCTCGACGTGATCGCGTTCCGCGATCGGGCGGCGGGCGAGATGGCCCGACTGGCGGGTGCCGACGAGCGCCTGCTGCGACTCGACGACGAGGTCTCCGCGCTCGAGGGCGAGGTCGCCGAGCGCGCGCGTGCCGTGTCCGAGGGGCGTGCGGCGACCGCGCCCGTCCTGGCCGCGTCGCTGACCGAGCAGCTGCACGAGCTCGGGATGCCGGCGGCCGCCGCCGAGGTCTCGCTGGTGCCGCTCCCGGCGCCGGGTGCCGACGGGGCCGAGCGGATCGAGCTCCGGCTCGTGCCGGGGCCCGGCCAGCCGGCGTTGCCGCTCGCGAAGGGTGCGTCCGGTGGGGAGCTCTCCCGGGTCATGCTCGCCTGCCGCAGCGTCGTCGCCGACGTCGACGACGTCGCGACGATCGTCTTCGACGAGATCGACGCCGGCATCGGCGGCGAAGCCGGGCTCGCGGTCGGTCGGCGACTGGCCGCCCTCGCCGCGCGGCGACAGGTGATCGTCGTCACGCACCTTCCCCAGATCGCCTGCTTCGCCGACCGACACGTCCGGGTCCGCAAGCACGACGGCGTCGCGACCGTCGAGGTCCTCGACGACGACGAGCGCGTGCGGGAGCTCTCGCGGATGCTCGCGGGACTCGAGGCGAGCGAGGCCGCCGTGACCCACGCCGAAGAGCTGCTCGCCGAGGCCGAGCGCGCGCGATCGTGAGGCCGCCCGACCGCGGCGGCGCCGCGCAGCCGCGGGCGAGGGCCCGCCGTGACGTGACGATCGCCGAAGGAGCTCCGGGGCGCGTCGGAGACGTCTGCTAGCATCGATGCCCGTGGTCGGTCCGCAGCCGAGGTACATCTTCGTGACGGGAGGCGTGGCCTCCGGGCTCGGCAAAGGGATCACCACCGCCTCCCTCGGCCGCCTGTTCAAGTCGCGTGGGCTGAAGGTCGTCCTCCAGAAGCTCGACCCGTACATCAACGTCGATCCCGGAACGATGAACCCGTTCGAGCACGGCGAGGTGTTCGTGCTCGACGACGGCGCCGAGACCGACCTCGACCTGGGGCACTACGAGCGGTTCCTCGACCAGGACCTGCATCGCGGATCGAACTTCACCACCGGAGCGGTGTACTCGTCCGTCCTCGCGAAGGAGCGTCGCGGCGAGTACCTCGGCAAGACCGTGCAGGTGATCCCGCACATCACCGACGAGATCAAGGAGCGCATCCGGGCCTTCGGCGACGCCGAGGCCGCCGACCTCCAGATCGTCGAGATCGGGGGCACCGTCGGCGACATCGAGTCGCTCCCGTTCCTCGAGGCGGTCCGCCAGCTCCGCAACGAGGTCGGTCGCGACCGCTGTGCCTTCGTGCACGTCTCGTTGATGCCGTTCATCGGTCCGTCCGGCGAGCTGAAGACGAAGCCGACGCAGCACTCGGTCAAGGAGCTGCGAGCGCTCGGTCTCCAGCCCGACGCGATCGTGGCGCGCAGCGACCGGCCGATCGGGCGGAACCTCAAGGAGAAGATCTCGTTGCTGTGCGACGTTCCGATCAGCGGCGTGATCAGCGCGCCGGACGCCGCGTCGATCTACGAGGTTCCGTTGGTCCTGCACCGCGAGGGGCTCGACGACGAGCTCGCGCGGCATCTCGGCATCGACGCGCAGGCCGATCTGTCCGAATGGCAGGCCCTCGTCGACCGCATCGAGACCGCGACCCAGCCGGTCGACGTCGCGGTCGTCGGCAAGTACGTCAACCTCCGCGACGCGTACCTGTCCGTGATGGAGGCGCTCCGTCACGGTGGGTTCGCCCAGGGCGCCGACGTCCGGATCCACTGGATCGCGTCCGACGACCTCGGAGGCGACGCCACGGCTCCGGCGCTCGAGGCGATGGACGGCATCTTGATCCCCGGTGGGTTCGGCGTCCGCGGCGTCGAGGGCAAGATCGACGCCGTGCGGTACGCCCGCGAGCGGGGCGTGCCGTTCCTCGGCATCTGCCTCGGACTGCAGACGGCGGTGGTCGAGTTCGCGCGGAACGTCTGCGGGCTGGTGGGCGCGAACTCGAGCGAGTTCGACCCCGTCACGCCGCACCCCGTGATCGACCTGCTCCCCGAGCAGAAGGACGTCACCGACCTCGGAGCCACGATGCGCCTCGGCGCGCAGCCCGCGCACATCGAACCGGGCACGCTCGCGGCCGAGGCGTACGCCGCAGAGGTCGTGTACGAGCGCCATCGGCACCGGTGGGAGGTCAACCCCGCGTACCACGACCAGCTCCGCGCGGGCGGCCTCGTGATCTCCGCGATGGACAAGGACCGCCGTCTCGCCGAGATCGTCGAGCTGCCGGATCACCCCTTCTTCATCGCCGGCCAGTTCCACCCCGAGCTGCGGTCGCGACCGACGAGGCCCCATCCGCTCTTCCGTGGGTTCGTCGGCGCGATGGTGGCGCATCGACGGCACCGGGCCGCCGCCGACGCCCCGGTGGTCGTCAGCGGCTAGGCCGTGGCCGACGACGAACCTCGCTCCGTCCGGCGGCTGTTCGACGGCGCCGTCCTGTCGCTCGATGTCGAGGACTGGGGCCAGCCGTACGAGCACGAGGTCGTTCGCCATCCCGGTGCCGCCGCCGTCCTCCCCGTCACGCCCGATGGGCACGTGCTGCTGGTCCGGCAGTTCCGTCCGGCGATCCGTTCGACGCTCACCGAGATCCCGGCGGGTCTCCTCGACGTCGAGGACGAGGACGCGCTGACGTGCGCCGCCCGGGAGCTCCACGAGGAGACCGGCTTCCGCCACGAGTCGATCGAGTTCCTCGGCGGGTACTACGCGACCGCCGGCTGCTCGAACGAGTACGTGCATCTGTTCGTCGCTCGGACGCGGGCGCAGCCCGAGGCCGAGCCCGAACCGGGACTCACGCTGGTTCGAGAGCCTCGCGACGCCATGGTGGCGGCCGCGCGCGCGGGCCGCGTCCGCGACGTGAAGACGGCGTTGGCGCTGCTCATGGCAGACGGCCGGTTCTGACCAGGCACCGGCGGCGGAAGACCGCGTCGGGTTCGCGTCCGTCCGCCCGCCGGCATCCGGCGCTCCCCACGCGGCGCGGGCGGCCCGGATAGGCTTGCGGGCGCACGCATCCCGCAGGAGGCGCAGGTGATCGTCGGGATCCCGACCGAGGTGAAGGACCACGAGTACCGCGTCGCCGCGACGCCGGAGGGCGTCCGGGAACTGACGCACGGCGGCCACGACGTCGTGGTGCAGGCGGGGGCCGGTGAGGGTTCCGCGATCGCCGACGACGCCTACGTCGCTGCGGGCGCGCGCATCGCTCGCGATGCCGACGCGGTCTTCGCCGACGCCGACATGATCGTGAAGGTCAAGGAGCCGCAGCCCCAGGAGTACGAGCGCTTCCGCCCCGAGCAGATCGTCTTCACCTATCTGCACCTCGCGGCCGACGAGCGCCTGACCCGGTTCCTCGTCGATCGGAAGGTCGCGAGCGTCGCCTACGAGACCGTGCAGACGGCCGACGGGCGGCTCCCGCTGCTGGCGCCGATGTCCGAGATCGCCGGCCGCATGGCGCCGCACGTGGCCGCCACCTGGCTCGAACGTGCGCACGGAGGTCGCGGGGTGTTGATGGGCGGCGCGTCCGGCGTCGCCCCGGCGAAGGTGGTCGTCCTCGGCGCCGGCATGGCCGGCTCGAACGCCGCATGGATCGCCGCGGGCATGGAGGCCGAAGTGGTCGTCGTCGACAAGAACGTCGAGCGCCTGCGGTTCATCGACCAGATCTGGCGTGGCAGGATCCAGACGGTCGCGTCGTCGCGACTCGCCGTCGAGCAGCTGGTGCTGGAGGCCGACGTGGTGGTGGGCGCCGTGCTCGTTCCCGGCGCCAAGGCGCCGCACCTCGTGACCGACGACCACGTCCGGGCGATGCGCTCCGGTGCGGTGCTCGTCGACATCTCGATCGACCAGGGCGGCTGCTTCGCGACGTCGCGGATGACGACGCATTCCGATCCGACCTACGTCGTCGACGGGGTGGTGCACTACTGCGTCGGCAACATGCCGGGAGCGGTCCCACGGACGTCGACCTACGCGTTGACGAACGTGACGCTCCCGTACGTGCAGAAGATCGCGGATCTCGGTCTCGACGAGGCGATCCGCCGCGACCACGCCTTGGCGCTCGGCGTCAACGTCCTCGAGGGGACCGTCACGAACGCCGGCGTCGCGCAGGCGCATGGCCTGCCATCGCGCGAGCTCGGAACCGGAGCGGACTGAGCGGGTCGATGGACCCGACGTCGGTGCTCGCCCGGCGTTTCCTCGATCACCTCGCCGTCGAGCGGGGACTGTCGGCCAACACGCTCGCGGCGTACGGCCGTGACCTCCGTCGCTACGTGGCCTTCCTCGAGCGCCGCGGGATCAGGCGGCCCGACGAGGTCGACGCCGCGGTGATCCGGTCGTTCGTCGCGTCGCTCTCGGCGTCGACGCACGGCCCCGACGACACGCCGTACGCGTCGACGTCGGTGGTGCGCACGCTGTCGGGCGTGCGCTCGTTCCACCGGTTCCTGGTGCGGGAAGGCGTGGTGACGAAGGACCCGTCGGCGGACGTCCGTCGGCCGCGGCTCCCGCGCTCCCTTCCGAAGGCGATCCCGCTCGCGGACGTCGAACGCCTCCTGCAGGCGCCCGACGAGGCGACGCCGTCGGGTCTGCGCGACCGGGCGATCCTCGAACTGCTGTACGGGGCGGGGTTGCGGATCTCGGAGCTCACGTCGCTCGACGTCGACGACATCGATCTCGACGGAGGCGCCGTGCGGGTGCTCGGCAAAGGCGGGAAGGAGCGGGAGGTTCCGATCGGCCGCCACGCTCGCGACGCGGTCTCGGTCTACCTCACCCGCGGCCGTCCGGCGCTCGCCGGGTCCCGATCGCGCGGAGCGCTGTTCCTGAACGTCCGCGGCGGGCGCCTCACCCGCCAGTCGTGCGCCCGCATGCTCGATACGCACGTGCGCGCGGCGGGGATCCAGCGCCGCGTCACGCTCCACGGTCTGCGACACTCCTTCGCGACGCACCTCCTCGAAGGGGGCGCCGACGTCCGGGTGGTCCAGGAGCTGCTCGGACACGCGAGCGTCGCGACCACGCAGGTCTATACGCTCGTGACGAAGGAACATCTCCGCGAGGTCTACTACACGTCGCATCCGCGAGCTCGACGACGTCGGAAGGGAGGTGGGGAAGGCGATGACGGATCCTGAGGTGACGGCGCGGCGCCGGGCCGCCCTCGAGCGGCGCCGCAGCGACCTGCGACGCGAGCTCGCGCAGCACGGCGCCGATCCGGATTCGGACGGCCTGACGTTCGACGACGACGCAGGGTTCGCCGACCGCTCCCACAGCACGGAGGAGCGATCCCGGCTGATCGCGCTCGTCGGCAACCTCCGGACGGAGCTCCGGGAGGTCGAACGGGCGCTCGAGAAGCTCGACGTGGGCGGCTACGGGGTCTGCGAGCGGTGCGGCAACCGGATCGGCGACGACCGTCTCGAGGCGATCCCGTGGGCGACCCTGTGCATCGACTGCAAGCGGAAGGCCGCGCCGTGAGCGATCCGCTCGTGCCGCGCGTGTGCGTGATCGTCTGCGATTCGTGGGGTGTCGGAGATGCCCCCGACGCCGATGCCTACGGCGACGCCGGGTCCGACACCCTCGGCAACACGGCGAAGGTCGTCGGCGGCATCGACGCGCCGAACCTCGCGGACCTCGGCCTCGGCACGTTGACCGAGATCGACGGCGTCCCACCACGGGCGGCCCAGGGCACCGCGGCCGGACGGGCCACCGAGCGTTCGGCGGGCAAGGACACCACGACCGGGCACTGGGAGATGATGGGCGTCCGGCTCGATCGGCCGTTCCCGCTCTATCCGGAGGGCTTCCCGCCGGCGATCGTGGAGCCGTTCGAGCGTGCGATCGGGCGCGAGATCCTCGGGAACCGGCCCGCGTCAGGCACGGAGATCATCGCCGAGCTGGGTGACGAGCACCTGCGGACGGGTGCGCCGATCGTGTACACGAGCGGTGACTCGGTGTTCCAGATCGCCGCCCACGTCGACGTCGTCGATCTCGAGACCCTCTACGCGTGGTGCCGAACGGCGCGGTCGATCCTCGTCGGCGAGCACGCCGTCGGTCGGGTGATCGCCCGACCGTTCGAAGGCCGGCCGGGCGCGTTCGTGCGCCGTCCGGAGCGTCGGGACTACTCGGTGGCGCCGCCGGGACCGACGGCCCTCGACCGGCTCGTCGACGCTGGCATCTCCGTGCGAGGCGTCGGCAAGATCCGTGACATCTTCGACGGCCACGGCGTTCCCGAGTTCGCCTACTCCGACTCGAACGACCACGGCGTCGATCTGACGCTCGGCTACCTGACCACGCCCGGCCCCGCCTTCGTCTTCACGAACCTCGTGGACTTCGACTCGAAGTACGGCCATCGGAACGACCCACCGGGATACGCGGCGGCGGTCGAGGCGTTCGATCGGCGGCTTCCCGAGATCGTCGCGGCGCTCGACGGCGGGATCCTGCTCATCACCGGTGATCATGGGTGCGATCCGACGACGCCGCCCACCGACCACTCGCGCGAGCGGACGCCGTTGCTCGCCGCCGGGCTCGTCGGGGAGCCGCGATCGATCGGAACGCGCGACGGGTTCGGCGACCTCGGCGCCACCGTGCTCGACCTCCTCGGGCAGGAGAGCGACGGCCTCGTCGGCTCGAGCTTCTCGCGAGAGCTCGGGTTCGAACGATGACCTCGACCTTCCCTCGAGGTCGAGGCCTCGCCGCGTTCCTGAGGGTCCGCATGGCGCGGGGCGTCCCGGCGTGACCTTCGACATCGACCTGTCGGTCGCCCGGAGGTCGGCGTGAGCGCACGTGACTACCGTGAGGTCGTCGCGGCGAAGCGAGATGGGCGCACGATCGCTGCGGCTGACCTCGAGGCGTTCGTCCTCGCGTACGGCCGCGGGGAGGTGCCGGACGCGCTGGCCTCGGCGTTCCTGATGGCGTGCGTGCTGCGCGGTCTCGATGCCGCCGAGACGCTCGCCATGACCCAGGCGATGATCGCGTCGGGGGACACCGTGTCGTTCCCCGGCATCGGCCTGCCGACGGTCGACAAGCACTCGACCGGCGGCGTCGCCGACGGCGTCACGCTCGTCTTCGCTCCGCTCGCGGCAGCCCTCGGCGTCGGCGTCGCGAAGCTCTCCGGTCGCGGGCTTGGACACACCGGTGGGACGCTCGACAAGCTCGAGTCGATCCCGGGTCTCCGGACGGATCTGTCGCCGGCCGAGATCGAGTCGCAGGTGAGCACGATCGGGTGCGCCGTCGCCGCGCAGTCCGCGAACCTGGTGCCCGCCGACGGCGCCCTCTACGCGCTCCGCGACGCCACCGCGACGGTGCCGTCCACCGCGCTGATCGCCGCGAGCGTGATGTCGAAGAAACTTGCGGTGGGGACCGACCTCATCCTCCTCGACGTGAAGGCGGGGTCGGGGGCGTTCATGAAGACCGCCGACGACGCTCGCGGCCTCGCGCGCGCGTGCCTGGACCTCGCCCGCGGGGCCGGCCGCCGCGCCCACGTGTCGGTGACCGACATGTCGCAGCCGCTCGGCACCGCGATCGGGAACGCCCTCGACGTCGCGGAGGCGGTCCGCGTGCTGCGCGGGGAGGATCGCGGCCGACTGGCGAAGCTCTGCGCGTGGTTCGCGGCGCGCGCCTCGATCGAGCTCGGCGGAACGACGGCCGACGACGCCGCACGCCGCGTGGAGCACGCGATCGCGAGCGGCGCGGCGCTCGAGCGCCTGCGGCGGATGGTCGAGGCCCAGGGAGGAGACCCGCACGTCGTCGACGATCCCGGCGGCGTGTTGCCGTCCGCACCCGTCCGCCTCCCGCTCGCAGCGCCGCGGGCCGGTACGCTCGCTGCCGTGGACGCCGAGGCGCTCGGGCTCGCGAGCGCCGCGCTCGGCGCCGGTCGGCGGCGCAAGGGGGACGCGATCGACCCGGCCGTCGGGATCGTGTTCGCGCCGAAGATCGGCGACCGGGTGGAGGAGGCGCAGCCGATCGGCGAGGTGCACGCTCGCACCGACGACGACGGCGACGACGCCGTTCGCCGGGTGCTGGCCGCGATCGAGATCGTCGACGGGGCGGTCGAGGCGCCGCCGCTCGTGATCGACGCGTTCGGGGAAGGAAGGGACTGATCGTGCTCGCCCAGCTCGGCAACTTCACGGCGGTCACGACGAGGATGGCCGTCTACCTCGTCGCCGGGCTGCTCGTCGGGATGGTCGTGCGCGAGTTCGTGCGCGCGTCGGTCGCGTCGCGCCTGCACGATCCGACGCCTCGCTTGTGGGGACGCCTCACGTGGGATCCGCGGTCCTGGTTCGATCCGTTCGGCGCGGGGCTCGTCCCGGGGCTGATCGCGGTGCTCTGGGCGGCCGGCGTCTTCTGGAGCCCGGCGGCGTACGGCAAGCCGGCTCCGATCGATCCCTCGTACTTCCGGCACCACCGGCGCGACGTCGTGCTGGTGTCCCTGGCCGGCCCGTCGGCGACGCTGGTGCTGGCGTTCGCGAGCGGGTTCGCGTTCCGGGCGGTCGCGAGCGGGGGAGGAGAGCTCGCGCTCGTGCTCCTGGTCCTCACGCACGCCTTCGCGGGGCTCACGGTCTTCCATCTGCTGCCGGTGCCCGGCCTCGACGGCGCGCGGATCGTGGCGCTCCTGCTGCCGCCCGCCGCCGCGCAGGTCTACCGCAACGCCGACAAGTACCTGCCGCTGTTCGTGCTGGTCCTGCTGTTCCTCTTCGGTACGGCGATCCTCGGGGCGCTGACCGCCGCCCTGTGCTCGCTGGCCACCGGTGAGGCCTGCATCCCGTGACCGGCGCTGCGCGGGGCAGCCGGAAGCCCGCGCTATCATCGCCGCCATCGTGAGCGCTGACGTCGCCGCCCCCGCCCGGACGAAGCGCGTCCTGACCGGCTACCGGCCGACCGGACCGCTGCACCTCGGGCATTGGGCCGGCAACATCGAGAACATGCTCGCGCTCCAGGCCGACGCGGGGCACGAATGCTTCTTCTTCGTCGCCGACTGGCACATGTTGACCACGCACTACGACCGGACCGACGAGCTTCCCGGATTCGTCGAAGGGCTCGTGCTCGACTGGCTCGCCGCGGGCATCGACCCGGAACGAGCGGTGATCTACCGACAGTCCGATCTGCCGGAGGTCGCCGAGATGACGCTGCTGCTCGGCATGATCACGCCGCTCGGCTGGCTCGAACGCGTCCCCTCGTACAAGGAACGCCTCCGCGACATGACCGAGCGCGACGTCGCGAACTTCGGGCTGCTCGGGTACCCGGTCCTGCAGACCGTCGACATCACGATCGTCGGCGGAGAGCTCGTCCCCGTGGGCGAGGACCAGGTCGCGCACCTCGAGCTGTCGCGCGAGATCGTCCGACGGTTCAACCGGCTGTACGGTGACGTCCTCGTCGAGCCGCAGCCCCTGCTCTCCCGCACCCCGCTGATCCCCGGCTCCGACGGTCGCAAGATGTCGAAGAGCTTCGACAACGCCATCGGCGTGCGCGACGACCCCGACACGATCCGCGCGAAGGTCCGCACGTTCATCACCGACCCGCAGAAGATCCGTCTCGGCGATCCTGGTCGGCCCGAGATCTGCCCGATCTTCGCGCTCCACCGCTACTTCTCTCCCGAGGACGACGTCGAGCGCGTCGATCGCACGTGTCGCACCGGTGAGCTGGGGTGCGTGCAGAACAAGGGCGACATCGCGGAACGGCTGATCGAGTCGTTCGCGCCGTTCCGCGAGCGGCGAGCGGGGTTCGCGGCGCAGCCCGGCCTCGTCGAGCGCGTGCTGCGCGACGGCGCCGAGCGTGCGAGGCCGGTCGCACGGGCGACGCTCGACGCCGTGCGCGAGGCGATGCACTTCGCATGAGCGGCGACGGAGCGGCGCGCACGGATCCGTCCGGCAGCTTCGCGGTCGACGTTCCCGTCTATCAGGGACCGTTCCGCTTGTTGGCCGATCTGATCCTCGAGCAGAAGGTCGACGTCTGCGACGTGCCCGTCGCGACGGTGACGGATCGGTACCTCGCCCACGCGAGGGACGCCGACGCATGGAACCTCGAAGAGGCTACGTGGTTCCTCGCGATCTGCGCTGTGCTCCTCGAGCTCAAGGTCGCTCGGCTGACCCCACGCCACACCGAGCCCGACGAGGACGACCTGCTCGGTGGTTCGCCCGACCTCGTGTACGCGCGATCGATCGAGCTGCGTGCGTTCCGCAAGGTCGCGGTCGAGCTCGCGCGGCGGCTCGAGGACGAGGCGAGCTACTTCGCGAGGGACGTCGGACCCGGCCCCGAGTTCTCGCACCTGTATCCGGACCCGATGGAGAAGGTCGCCGCGGATCGGCTCGCGACGCTCGCCGCGCAGCTGCTCCGGCCGCCTCCCACGCTCGATCTGACGCACGTGACGCCGATCCGCTTCACCGTCGCCGACGCGATCACGGCGGTCGAGGAGCGGATCCAGGCGATCGCGGGACGGGCGGCGACGTTCCGCGAGCTGGTCGCCGACTGCGAGGACCGTATGCACGTCGTGGTGCGCTTCCTCGCCCTGCTCGAGCTGTACCGTGACGGGCGGATCGAGCTCCAGCAGGCGGCGACGTTCGGCGAGATCGAGGTGGAGTGGCGCGGATGAGCGACGTGACCGGGACGTACGACACGCGCGCGCTCGAGGCGCTGTTCTTCGTCTCCGACGAGCCCCTGACGTCGTCGGTCCTCGCCCAGGCGCTCGAGGTCGACCGCCGGACGGTGGAGGCGATGTGCGACGAGCTCGCGCGCGACCTGGATGCGCGGAACGCCGGTCTCGTGCTCCGCAACGTCGCGGGGGGCTGGCGCCTCTACACCCATCCCGACGCGGCGGCGATCGTGGAGCGGTTCGTCCTGTCCTCACGCCAGGCGCGGCTCACGAAGGCCGCGCTCGAGACGCTCGCGATCGTCGCCTACAAGCAGCCCGTCACGCGACACCAGGTGAGCGCCGTCCGAGGCGTGAACTCCGACGGCGTCCTGCGCGCGCTCGTGGATCGTGGGCTCGTCGAGGAGGCCGGGCGCGAGGAGACGCCCGGTCGACCCCTGCTGTACGCGACGACCCCGCAGTTCCTCGAGCGGCTTGGGCTCCCGTCGCTCGCCGCGTTGCCGTCGCTCGCTCCACTGCTCGACGCCGGCGCCGACGACGCGGGAACGCTCGCCGACGAGGTGGCCGAGGATGCGATCTCCGGCGGTCCGTCCACCGCGACCGGAGAGGTCACGGTCGTGGAGGATGCGCCCGACGACGCGGTCGAGGTCGTCGGCGCGGAGCCTGACGCCGCGCCCGAGGTCGATCCCGCCGCGGGCTGATGCCCGAGGAGCGTCTCCAGCGCGCGCTCGCGCGCGCTGGGCATGGATCGCGCCGATCGAGCGAGGAGCTGATCGCCGCGGGAAGGGTCAAGGTCAACGGAAGGGTCGCGACCCTCGGTGACAAGGTCGATCCCGGCAGCGACGAGGTCGAGCTCGACGGCATCCGTGTCAACCTCGACCCGAACGTCCGGTACTACGCCCTCCACAAGCCCGTCGGCGTCGTCACGACGATGCAGGACCCGCAGGGCCGCCCGAGCGTCCGCGATCTGCTGCCGCAGGATGGACCCCGCGTCTTCCCGGTGGGGCGCCTCGACCGGGACACCGAGGGGCTCCTCCTCCTCACGAACGACGGCGACCTCGCGAACCGACTCACGCACCCGCGCTACGGCGTCGAGAAGGAGTACCTCGCCGAGGTGGACGGCGCTCCGGCGCCGCGGCACGCGACCGCCCTGCGGCACGGTGTCGATCTCGACGACGGTCCGGCGCGTGCGGCGAGCGTCCGCATCGTCGACGCGCGCGGTGGCCGCGGGCAGCTGCGGCTCGTGATGACCGAAGGCCGCAAGCGCGAGGTCCGGCGCTTGCTCGCCGCCGTCGGGCTCCCCGTCGTGCGCCTCGTGCGCCTGCGCGTCGGCCCGGTCACCCTCGGCGGCCTGCCGCCGGGGGCCGTCCGAGAGCTGTCGGTCGAGGAGATCCGCGGCCTCACGGAGGCGGCTGGACGGTAGCCTTGCCGCGGCGGTCCGACCGACGGGCGCGCGGGAGGGTGCGGTCATGCGGGTGCGTGCGGCGCGAGGCGCCATCGTGGTGCCGACGGGCGGCGCCGGCGACGTCCTGGCCGCGACCGAGAAGCTGCTCTCGGCGGTCCTCGATCGGAACGCCATCGTCTCCGACGATCTCGTGAGCATCCTGTTCACCGCGACGGAGGACCTCGTCTCGGCGTTCCCCGCCGAAGCCGCCCGACGGATGGGCCTCGGCGCCGTGCCGCTGCTGTGCGCCCGCGAGATCCCCGTCGAGGGATCGATGGCGTCGGTCGTGCGGATCCTCGTGCACTTCCATTCCGAGATGGCGCTCGACGAGGTGACGCACGTGTACCTCGACGGCGCCGAGACCCTCCGTGATGACCTCGAGCCCACCGCCTGACGGCGCGACGGGTGAAACCGTCGCCGTGATCGGGGCGGGGCTCGTCGGCACCTCGGTCGCCCTCGCGGCGGCGCGTGCAGGCGCCTCGGTCCGGGCGTGGGACGTCGACCGGCAGCCCCTCGCGATCGCGACGCGGAGCGACGGCATCACCGCTGGTCCCGACGCGTCGGCGACGGTCCGCCGCGCCACGATCGTCGTCGTCGCGACGCCGATCGCGGCGATCGCGCGATGCGTCGTGGACGCGATCGCCGACGAGCCGGACGCGGTCGTCACCGACGCCGGCAGCATCAAGACCCACGTGGTCGGCGAGGCGACGTCGCTCGCGCGCGAGCGCGGCGTCAGCCTCGAGCGGTTCGTTCCCGGTCACCCGATGGGGGGCAGCGAGCGATCCGGACCGGCGCATGCCTCGGCGGCGGTCGTCGACGGGATCGTCTGGGCGGTCACGCCGACGCCGGTTTCGTCGGCGGCGGCCGTCGCGCGTCTCGAGTCGTTCGTCCGCGCCCTCGGCGCTCGTCCGGTCCGACTCGAACCCGCGCGGCACGACCGCCTCGTCGCCACGGTGAGCCACCTCCCGCAGGTGGCGTCCACCGCGCTCATGAGCCTCGCGGCCGCCGAGGAGGCGGACGAGCCCGACATCTTGTTGCTCGCGGCGGGCGGGTTCCGCGACCTCACGCGCCTCGCCGCGTCGAGCCCCCATCTGTGGAGCGAGATCCTCCTCGCGAACCGCACCGAGGTCGCCCGTGCGATCGATCTGTACGTCGAGCGTCTCGAGCGCCTCCGCGACGAGATCCGGGAGGGGGCCGGCACCGCGGTCGAGCGGATCTTCGACGAAGCCAAGGGTGCGCGCCTGGGTCTCGCCGCGAAGCCACAGGTCCGCGCGGGCGTCGCCGTGCTCCAGGTGCCGATCCCGGACCGCCCGGGCGCCCTCGCGGTCCTCACGGGCAGCCTCGCCGATGCAGGCGTCAACATCGAGGACCTCCAGATCGTCCACTCGCCGGAGGGGGGACGGGGACTCGTCCACCTCACCGTCGCGGTCGACGCGGCCGACGGGGCCGTGTCGGTGCTGGCGTCCCACGATCTCGACGCGCTCCGGCTCGCGTGAGAGGTGAGCGGGCATGCGGCTGCGCGTGACGCCCGGCTCGGCGCTCGGGCCCGCGACCGTGCGGGTGCCGGGGGACAAGTCGATCGCCCACCGCTGGTTGATCCTCGCCGCGACGGCCGACGGGCTGAGCCGTCTGGTCGAGGTTCCGCCTTCGCTCGACGTGCGCTCGACGGCCGTCTGCCTGTCGTCCCTCCTTCCCGACGCTCGACCTGCACTCGAGCGCTGGACGCGGAACGTTGCCGCGGCCGTGGAGGCTGGCGGTTCCACGTGGAACGTCGGGTCGAGCGACGGGGTCGAGGGATCGGCGTTCCCGGTCCTTGAGGTCGACGGTCATGGCCGGGACGCGCTGGTCAGCGCCGGTCGAGACCTCGACTGCGGCAACTCCGGCACCTCGATGCGCCTCTTCGCCGGCGTCGTCGCGGCGGCGCCGTTCCGGACGGTCCTCACCGGCGACGCGAGCCTGGAGCGGCGGCCGATGGAACGGATCGCCGCGCCGCTGCGCTCGATGGGCGCGTCGGTGGCGACGACGGACGGACATGCGCCCATCACGATCGACGGCGGCCCGCTCCACGGCATCCGGTACGAGGTTCCGGTCCCGAGCGCGCAGGTGAAGAGCGCCGTGCTGTTCGCCGGCATCGCGGCCGAGGGCGAGACGACCGTCGTCGAGCCGGCCGCGACCCGCGACCACACGGAACGCGCGCTCCGCGCCCTCGGCGCCGACGTCACGAGCGACGGCGCATCGGTCACGGTGCGCCGTTCCCGGCATCGATCCTTCGACGGCCGCGTGCCGGGGGATCCGTCATCGGCGGCGTTCCTCGTCGCCGGCGCCGCGATCACGGGCTCCCGGTTGACGATCGAGCGGGTGGGCGTCAACCCGACGCGGACGAGGTACCTCGACGTGATGCGACGGATGGGCGTGACGATCACCGTGGCGGTGACCGGGGAGGAGGTCGGCGAGCCGGTGGGCGATCTCCGCGTCGAGCCGCCGTCGCGGATCGCGCCGGTCGTCGTCGACGCCGCGGAGCTTCCGCTGGTGGTCGACGAGGTTCCCGTCCTCGCGGCCCTCGCGGCCCATGCGGACGGACCGTCGTGGTTCGAGGGCGCGCGAGAGCTCCGCGTGAAGGAGAGCGATCGCCTCGTCGGGCTCGCGGAGCGCTTCCGCGCCCTCGGCCACCACGCCGGCGTGGAGGACGACGCGCTCACCCTCGCCGGCCGGGGCGTCCGCGGCGGTCGTGTCACGTCCGGCGGCGACCACCGGATCGCGATGGCATTCGCGGTCGCTGCACTGGCCGCCGATGCGCCCGTCGAGATCGACGGGATGGAGGCCGAAGCCGTCAGCTTCCCAGGGTTCTCGCGGATGCTGCTCGAGCTGGGGGCCGCTGCGCAGGCGGTCGAGGGATGATCGGCTCGCGCGTCATCGCGATCGACGGCGCGGCGGGGTCGGGGAAGTCCACCCTTGCGCGAGCGATCGCCGAACGCCTCGGCCTTCCGTACGTCAACACCGGGGAGATGTACCGGGCCGTCGCGGCCGCTGCGCTGGCGTCGGGCGTGGACACCGACGATGCGCCGGGGCTGCTCGACCTCGCTCGGCGATCGAGGTTCATCCTCGCCGACGGAGCGCCGCGCGAGCTGGAGGTCGAAGGTTGGCCGCGGGAGCGCCTGCACACCGCCGACGTCGACGCGACGGTGTCGGCCGTGTCACGGCATCCGGCCGTCCGCGCGCATCTCCGAGAGGCGCAGCGGGCGTTCGCCCGCGCCGGAGCCGTGATGGAAGGTCGTGACATCGCGTCGGTCGTCGTGCCCGACGCGAGGGTGAAGGTCTACGTGACCGCGCACGAGGACGTCCGCGCCTCGCGCCGCGCGAAGCAACGCGGCGCCGACCTCACCGGAACCGACGACGCCTTGCGCCGACGGGACGCGCGCGACGCGGTGACGACACCGCACGTGCCGGCCGCCGGGGCGGACGTCGTCGACACGACCCACCTCGACGTCGACGGCGCGATCGAGGCGATCATGGCGATCGTCCGCCGTCGGGCGCCGGAGCTCGTGCCGTGAGCGCGTCGGCGATCCCGTCGATCGCGGTGGTCGGCCGGCAGAACGTCGGCAAGTCGACGTTGGTCAACCGTCTGTTCGGACGCCGCGCGACGATCGCGCACGGCATGCCGGGCGTCACGCGCGACCGCCTCGAGCTCGAGGCGAGCTGGAACGGACGGACCTTCGGCCTCGTCGACACCGCGGGATACGTGCACGGTGCGCAGGGCATCGAGGCGCGTGCGGCCGAGCAGGCGGAGCGCGCGATCGCATCGGCCGACCTGATCGTGTTCGTCGTCGACGTTCAGGCCGGCGTCACCGACGAGGACGGTCGGCTCGCGGCGCGGTTCCGACGTTCGTCGACGCCGGTGCTGCTCGTCGCGAACAAGGCGGACTCGCCGAACGACCTGGCCGACGTCGCGACCCTGCACCGCCTCGGCCTGGGTGAGCCGTTCCCCGTGTCGGCGCTCCACGGGCAAGGGACGGGCGACCTGTTGGATCGCATCGTCGAGCTGCTGCCGGATCGCGCCGCGCCGGCCGATCCGCACGACGAGCGCCGCTTCGCGATCGTCGGACGCCCAAACGTCGGGAAGTCGAGCCTGTTCAACCGCTTGGTGGGGGAGGAGCGCGCGATCGTCTCCGACGTCGCCGGAACGACGCGCGACGCGATCGACTCGCTGGTCGACTGGCCGACGCTCGGTCGCGTGCGGTTCGTCGACACCGCCGGCATGCGCCGGGGAACGAAGGTGCGCGGCGTCGAGTACTACAGCGTCCTCCGGGCGGCCGAGGCGATCGAGGGCGCGCACGTCGCGGTCCTCGTCCTCGACGCCGTCGGCGGCTTCACGACGGAGGACAAGAAGATCGCGAACCGCGTGATGGACGCGGGCCGAGCGCTCCTCGTGGTGGCGAACCGTTGGGACCTCGTCGAGGAGAAGGACGAGACGTTCAAGCGCCTCGGCGACGAACTCTCGATCTACGCGTCCGCGGAGGTCGTCCGCACCTCGGCACTGACCGGCCTCGGGGTGCATCGTCTGCCGTCGATCCTCGTCGACCTCCACCGCAGGTGGACCTCGGAAGCCCCGACGTCGGTGGTGAACGACCTGTTGCAGCAGGCGCAGCGGGAGCGGCCCACGCCGCGGAGCGCGAGCACGCTCCACTACGTCACGCAGGTCGCGACGGGTCCCCCGACGTTCACGATCTTCGGGGGGGCCCGGCCGCCCGACGCCGGCTACCGGCGCTACCTCGAGAATCGGTTCCGTCGAGAACTCCACCTCGACGGCGTGCCGATCCGGTTGCGGTTCCGCGCGCGAGAGCGGAAGTCGCGACGCCCACGGGAGGCGTCGGGTGGCGAACCCGACCGGTAGGATGGGCGTCCATCGGGCCGTGGCGCAGCTTGGTTAGCGCGTCTGACTGGGGGTCAGAAGGTCGCCGGTTCGAATCCGGCCGGCCCGACCGATGGAACCGACGCCGCACGAGGCGCACGCCGACACGTCGCGCGTGCTGACGGTTCCCAACGCCATCTCCGCGATCCGCATCGCGCTGATCCCCGTCTTCGTGTTGCTGATCGTAGACCGAGACACCACGGTGTGGGGCGTCGTCCTGTTCGCGCTCGTCGTGGCGACGGACTGGGTCGACGGCACGATCGCGCGTCGCACGGCTCAGGTCTCGACCCTCGGCAAGGTCCTCGATCCCGTCGCGGACCGTCTCGCGATCGCCGCAGGGCTGATCGCGTTCGTCGCCCGTGACCTCTTCCCGTGGTGGGCCGCCGCGCTGATCCTCGCGCGCGACGGCGCCGTGCTCCTCGTCGGCGTCGTCGCGATGGCGCGACATGCCGTTCGGCTCGACGTCCGCTGGATCGGGAAGATCGCGACGTTCTCGTTGATGAGCGCGATCCCGTGGATCGCGTGGGGGCGGCTCGAGCTCCCGCTGGCCGAGGTGGCGACCGTGGCCGGATGGATCGCGTTCGTCGTCGGGATCACCGAGTACTACATCGCCGCCGTCCGGTACGGCATCGACCTGCGGGTCGCGGCGCGGCGGGGCGGGGGAGGGGTCGAAGCGTCGACGTGAACCGCGAAGCGTCGACGTGAACCGCGGGCGCCCGCCCGGAACCTCGACCTCGAGGGATCGATCGACCGCAGCTGGAGACTGACCCTCGAGTGAGGTCCACGACCGGGCGCCCACGAGGTTGACCCTTCCTCCCACCGGCGATAGCGTGCATGTCGCATCGAGGGTCGAGGGTGAAGCTACTTCCCCGACCCTCGCCTCGAGGCAGCGTCCGACGGAGCGTGGAGCTTGTTCTGCACCAATTGTGGACATCCGAACCGGGACGACGCGAGGTTCTGCGCCGAGTGTGGGTCTGCGCTCCAGGATGACGCCACGCTCACGTTGTCCCCGATCGAGCACGACGACGAGCCGCACGACGAGTTCCCGTTCCCGCACGACGAGCTGAACCCCGGGCAGGCGCTCCTCCTCGTGAAGCGTGGGCCCACCGCGGGGTCGACGTTCCTCCTACAGGACGAGGTGAGCGCCGCCGGCCGGAGCCCCGACAGCGCGGTGTTCCTCGACGACGTCACGGTGTCGCGCAAGCACGCGGTGTTCGAACGACGCGCGCCGGGGTCGTGGTTCGTTCGCGACGTCGGCAGCCTCAACGGCACCTACGTGAACGGAGAACAGGTCGACGAGACGAAGCTCGCGTCCGGCGACGAGGTGCAGGTCGGCAAGTTCAAGTTGACGTTCTTCGCGGCAGGAGAGTGAGGCGCACGGTGGCCGGTACGCGCAACTATCAGTCGATCGGCGAGGTCCTCGTCGCCGTGAAGACGGAGTTCCCCGACATCACGATCTCGAAGATCAGGTTCCTCGAGTCCGAGGGTCTGATCACGCCGGAGCGCACGCCGTCGGGCTATCGGAAGTTCTACGTGCAAGACGTCGACCGGCTGAAGTCGATCCTGCGGATGCAACGCGACGAGTACCTGCCGCTGAAGGTGATCAAGGAGCGGCTGGCGAAGCAGGACGCCGGTGACGTCGACGACGGCGAGATCGCGCTCGACGGGAACGAACCGGCGTCGAGCGACGACGGCTCGGGCGCGCAGACGGGCGGTGCCGCCAAGGGCGACGACCTCGCCGAGGCTCCGACGGGCCTGCAGATGTCGCTCGAAGAGATGTCCGCCGCGACGGGTGTCGAACGCGATCGGATCAAGGACCTCGAGTCGTACGGGATCGTGTGCTCGCACGGGCCCGAGGGCGGCCGCTACTACGACGGGGACGACTACATCGTCCTGTCGATCGTGAAGGACTTCTTCCGCTACGGGATCGAGCCTCGCCACCTCACGATGTACAAGCACTTCGCCGACCGCGAGTCGTCGTTCTTCGAGGCGCTCGTGGCGCCCACCCTGCGTCAGCGCAACCCCGACGCCCGCCGGGCGGCCGCGCAGACGCTCGCCGACCTCGCGGTCACGTCGAAGAAGTTCAAGCAGGCGTTGCTGCGGTCGAGCCTGCGAGAGCATCTGACGCAGGCGTGAGCCCCCTCGCGGGCCGCCGGAGCGTCGCGGCCGTCGCGATCGCCGTCGTCGTCGCGGCGAACGTCGCCATCGTGGCGTCGGCAGGCGCCCAGGCCGGCAACGATGCTCCGCCACCGACGCCCGTGCCGCCCGACGGCAGCCTGTCGCCGTTCCCATCGGTCCTGCGAACGCCGCGCGATCCGGTGCCGCCACCGACGATCGCGGCCGGGTCGGCGTTGCTCGCGGACCTCGAGGACGGCACCGTGCTGTTCCGCAGGGCGGCGACGACGCCGCGGCCGGTCGCGAGCCTGACGAAGGTCATGACGGCGCTCGTGGTCCTCTCTCGCACGACGGCCGACGAGATCGTGCGCGTGGATCCTGCCGCCGTGTACGCACCGCGAGACTTCGGCGCGAGCTCGTCGCTCGGCCTTCGGCCGGGGGAGCGCATCAACGTCCGGAACCTCCTGTACGGGTTGCTGCTGGGCTCCGCGAACGACGCCGCCGAGGCCCTGGCGATCCACGTCGGCGGAACCGTCGAGCGCTTCGTCGCGATGATGAACAGGCGGGCTCGAGCGCTCGGGATGCGAGACACGTCGTTCGCGTCTCCGCATGGGCTCGACGATCGCGGGCGGTCGACCGCGGCGGACCTGTCGATCCTCGCGCGGGAGGCGCACGCCGACCCCGCGTTCTCCCGGGTCGTGGCGACGCGGGTCCGCTCGATCCCTGCGCCGACGGGACCTCCGCGCAGGATCCAGAACCGCAACGCCCTGCTCTGGCTGTACGACGGCGCGATCGGGACCAAGACCGGGCTGACGGCGGGCGCGGGTCCCTGCCTGATGGCGGTCGCCGAACGCGACGGCCGGCGCCTCGTCGCGATCGTCCTCGGAGCGAGCGGGGACGCGTTCTCGCCCGCCGCCTCGCTGCTCGATCACGGCTTCGAGGGGTTCCGCGACTCGAGGTTGGTCCGCGCCGGCGAGGACGTCGGCACGGTGGACCTGATCGGCGGTTCGGTTCCCGTCGTGGCCGACGCCGACCTGACGGCGCTCGTGCCGACCGGCCAGGTGGACGAGGTGCGCCGCCGGATCCACGTCGTCCGTGGCGCGGTGTTCCCGCCGGCACCTGGTGACCGCGTGGCCGAGCTCGTGGTGAGCGTCGCCGGGCTTCGGCTCGGCGACGTGGACCTCGTCGTCCGGTCCGTGCCTGCGCCGGAACCGGCCGACGGTGCGTGGTGGATGCGCGGGCTCGGTGCGCTCGTTCGAGCCGTGTCCGACGCGGTCGAGGCCGTCGCCGCTTGAGCGGTCCGATCGGACCACGCTGCTAGGCTCGACGCCGATGCCGGAGGCCGCGAGCGTCCTCTACGGACGCGATGACGTCCGTACCCGGGTCGAACAGCTCGGCCGCACGATCACCGCCGACTACGCCGGGCGCGTCCCCGTCCTCGTCTCGGTGCTGAAGGGCGGGATCTGGTTCCTCGCCGACCTGGCGCGCGCGATCGATCTGCCGCTCGAGGTGCACTTCCTCGCGATCAGCCGGTACGGCGACGCCGAAGAGTCGCTCGGCCGCGTGCAGATCCTCCTCGATCTCGAGGTCGACCTCTCGGAGCGGCACGTGATCCTCGTCGAAGACATCGTCGACACGGGTCTCACGTGTCGGTACCTCTCGTCGGTGATGACCGCCCGCGCGCCGTTGAGCTTCGAGGTCTGCACGCTGTTGGACAAGTCGGTCCGCCGGATCGCGCCGGTGACGCCTCGCTACGTCGGGTTCGACTGCCCCGACCGGTTCGTGATCGGGTACGGGCTCGACTTCCGGGAGCGGTACCGGAACCTCCCCGACATCCTCCAGGTCGACGACCTCGCCGCGCTGGAGCGCGATGGCGATGCGCTCGGCGCGCTGATCGCCGGCGGCTGAACGCGGCTCGCGCCGCGCACGCTCGGTTGCTCGGATCGGCGGTCGGTCGGTACGCTCGACCGGTGATCGAGATGGAGCTCACGGGTGTCCGGGTCGAGCTGCCGACGAACCAGCCGATCGTGCTGCTCCGCGAGCGTGAGGGGGAGCGCTACCTCCCGATCTGGATCGGGGCGGCGGAGGCGGCGGCGATCGCGTTGTCGCTGCAAGGGGTCGTGACGCCGCGTCCGATGACCCACGATCTCATGAAGAACATGCTCGAGGATCTCGCCGTGCAGGTCCGGCGCATCGTCGTCACGGAGCTACGAGAGTCCACGTTCTTCGCCACGATCGAGATGCAACGCGAGACCGCGACGTTCGAGATCTCGTCCCGGCCCTCCGACGCGATCGCGCTCGCCGTGCGCATGGCGGTGCCGATCTTCGCGAGCGAAGAGGTCCTCGAAGAGGCGGCGATCCTGATCCCCGGCGAGGAGGACGAGGAGGTCGAGAAGTTCCGCGAGTTCCTCGACAACATCAGTCCCGAGGACTTCGCCTCTTGATCGGCGGACCTCTCGACCCCGCGACGGCCGGTCGCTACGGCCGGTAGAAGAACTCCGTCACGTACAGCAGGCCGTCGCTCCGGTACGTCCCGATCGCGACCTTGCGGAAGGCGCGGTTCAGGATGTTCCGACGGTGGCCGTCGGAGCGCATGAACGCCTTGTGGACGTCCCGGACCGAGCCCGACGTCACGCCGACGTTCTCGCCCCACCAGGACCAGCTCCGGCCCCGCAGGTAGTACGAGACGGGGCTCTTCGTGTGGAAGATGTAGCCGGCCTCGGCCATCCGCTTGCTGTGCTTGCGCGCGAGATCCGACAGCTCCTGCTGGAGATCGACCCGTCGCAGGTCCCGGTACACGCGGCTCGCGTTCGTCACCTTCAGCAGTTGCCCGCGCTCGCGGAAGCGCCCGCCGTACGTGCCGGCGGTCGCGGACGTCGCGAACAGGCCTCCGAGCAGTCCCGCCAGGACCACCACGACGGCCAGCTTCCTGATCGTCGTGCCCCTCATCTCGCTCACCCCTCGGTCGTCACTAGTCCTTCATGACCACGAGGGGGTCATCGGCCGAGCGCGCGGGGGACTTGAGCGGCCGCTCGGGTCCTACAGCAGCGTCGGGAACGGCGACGTGGCGCAGGTGGGGAACGGCGTCGCGGCGCTGCCGGCGGGCGCTTGACGCGCCCGGACGGCGCCCGTACGCTGCCGAATCACATCCCCGAAACTACGGAGCTGTGATGAGCCAGCGCACGCAGGGCACCGACGCGTCGATCCACGACCAGGGGTACCGGGTCCCCGATGTGTGCAGGATCGTCGGCATCAGCTACCGGCAGCTCGACTACTGGGCGCGGACCAGCCTCGTGACGCCGTCGATCCGCGATGCGAAGGGGAGTGGGAGCCAGCGGCTCTACTCCTTCCAGGATCTGGTGTCGCTGAAGGTGATCAAGAGCCTCCTGGACACCGGCGTGTCGCTGCAGCGGGTCCGCAAGGCGGTGGAGTACCTCCATACGATGGACCGTCCTGCCCACGGCGCGATGCTGATGAGCGACGGGCACGGCGTCTACGAGGCCGATTCGCCCGACGCGGTCGTCGATCTGCTGAACCAGGGGCAGGGCGTCTTCGCCATCGCGGTCGACAAGGTGTGGACGGAGCTCGAGGGCACGCTCACGAAGCGCAAGCCGGTCGCTCGCTCCCGGCCGAGCGCGAAACCGACGAGGAAGGTGGCCGCCGCCGGCTCGTGAGCGCCCTGCCAGTCGACGAACCGCTCAAGAGCGACACCGTCGGCTTCGCGCACGGATCGGAACGCCAGTTCGCGCGGTTGCTCGACTTCTACCAGATCCGGTGGGAGTACGAGCCGACGTCGTTCGACATCGCGTGGGACCGTGACGGCAACGTCGTCCAGCGGTTCACGCCCGACTTCTACCTTCCGGAGTTCGATCTCTACATCGAGATCACGACGCTGAACCAGAAGCTCGTGACGAAGAAGAACCGGAAGGTCCGTCGCCTCCGCGAGCGGTACCCCGAGGTGAACTGCAAGGTGTTCTACCAGCGGGACTACCTGTCGCTCGTGACGAAGTACGGCCTGTCGGACGTGCGCGGCGAAGAGTGAGGTGCGCGTCGCCGCTCAAAGTGACATAACGTACATTATCGGCATCCATCCGACGTGAGGCCGGCGAACCGCGGAGGACCGATCACCGCACCGCCTTCTTCACGAGGCGTGCGATCCGTCGTTCGGCGGCCGGCGTCAGTTCCGTGAGGGCGAAGGCGGTCGGCCACATCCCGCCGTCGTCGAGGGCGGCCGTGTCGTTGAAGCCGAAGGTCGCGTACCTCGCGTCGAACTTCGCAGCGCTCTGGAAGAAGCACACGACCTTCCCATCCTTGGCGTAGGCGGGCATCCCGTACCAGGTCCGCGGCGCGAGCCCCGGCGCGGTCTCGGTCACGATCGCGTGGATCCGCTCCGCCATCGCGCGGTCCGCGGGCGGCATCTCGGCGATCTTCTCGAGGAGCTGGCGCTCGGCGTCGGCCGCCTTCCGTCCGCGAGCGCCCTGGCGCTCCTCGGCCTTGAGCTCCCGCGCACGCTCCTTCATCGCGTCACGCTCCGCCTCGGTGAACCCCTTCGCCGTGCTCTCCTTCCCGCCCGCGGTCTCCTTCCGGGTGGTCCTCGTCCCCGAGCGACGGGTCTGGCGCGCGCTCTCGTCCGGCATCGATCTCCCTCCTCCGGTGGACGTCGCGCGGCCGAGCCGCGGGGACGTCTCCGACCGTGTCAGCGTCGTTCCTGGATGCGGATATCAGGTTGCCGGCCGGATCGCGGAAGTCGCGGTCCCGGATCCCGCACGGCTGGTCCGCAGGCTTCTGTACGACCTCGGCGTCCGACGCCTCGAGCCGACCGGCACCCCGAAGCCCGAGGGCGTCCCGGTGGAACGCGAGGGACGCATCGGATCGTCAGCGCCAGCATGGCCTGGTGGATCATGAGGTCCATGGCCGCCATGCTAGGGGCTGGACGGAGCCGAGGCTCCTCGATCCCCGGTCCCATGTTGGCGGGGGTCGTCACGGTCGCGTTCGCCCTCCGGCTCGTCGGCGGCCGCCGCTCAGCGGGCCGGGACGGTGTCCTCGCTGGCGCTCTCCGGCCGGAGCCTCGCGGCGATCCCCCACTTCGTGATGAGCCAGAGCGCCTCGACGACGATCCGGCGGGAGATCTTCGAGGCGCCGTGCTCGCGCTCGCGGAACGTGATCGGGACCTCGACGACGCGGTATCCGAGGCGCCAGGCGCGCAGGGCGAGCTCGACCTGGAAGCCGTAGCCGTCGGACACGACCGGCGTGGCGAGCAGCGTGCGCAGGACCCCGCGCCGGTAGACCCGGTAGCCGCTGGTCGCGTCGTGGATCGGCAGACCGAGCATGAGGCGGGCGTACAGGTTGCCCGCGCGCGACAATCCCAGCCGGACACGGCTCCAGTTCGTGACCGAACCTCCTGGGACGTAGCGGCTGCCGATCACGAGACCGGCGCCCGGCGCTGCGGCGAGCAACGCCCCGAGCTCCGTCGGATCGTGCGAGAGGTCGGAATCCATCTCCACCACGAGGTCGTAGCCCTCGTCGAGCGCGATCTCGAACCCCCGGAGGTAGGCGCTCGCGAGCCCGGACCTGGCAGGACGCTCGAGCAGCCGCACCCGGGCGTCCCGGTCCGCCACCGCCCGGACCGCCTGGGCGGTCCCGTCGGGAGAGGAATCGTCCACCACGAGGATCGACACGTCGTCGGAGCGATCGAGGACCCCGTCGATCACCTGCTGGATCGTGGCCCGCTCGTCGTACGTCGGGAGGATCACGAGCGTTCTCGGGCGTTCCGGGAGCGGCTCGAGCGCGATCGCATCGGTCACCTGCCGCTTCGGGATCGACATCGCGCCCACCACCAACACCGCCGACAGCCAGGGGAACCAGTCCCCCAGGCGCGTGTACGGCGTGCGCGCGTCCGAGGTTCTGATGCGTCCCCGCAGGATATCGGTCTCGAACAGCTCGGTCCTGGACACCACGGCGCCGCTCGGATCGACGAAGGCGCTGACCCCCGAGATCGCCGCGTTCACCACCCATCGACCGTTCTCGACGGCGCGCATCCGGCTCATCTGCAGGTGTTGCTCCGACGCCGCGGTGAAGCCGTACGACGCGTTGTTCACGGGAACGACGAGGAACGCCGCTCCCTCGTCCACGAAGGCCCGCGTGAGCGCCGGGAAGCTGTTCTCGAAGCAGATCGGTGCGGCGATCGCGGGGAGCCCCGGCAGCGTCATCACCGCGGCCCGCTCCCCCGCCGCGCGGTCCACGGGGATCTGCTCGATCGCCTGGACCCATCCGAGCCGAGCGCGGAACGGCACGTACTCGCCGAACGGAACGAGGTGCACCTTGTCGTACCGGTCCCGGAGATCGCCGTCGGCGTCGAAGCCGAACACGGCCGTCCGCTGGCGCCCGTCGGCGTCGTCGGAGACGGCGCCCACGAGCGCGGGCACGCCGACGTCGGCGATCGCCTCCCGGACGGCGGTCGCGGTCGAGGTGTCCCGCGCGGCCCCCGGGTCGAGCGCTCCCTCGCCCCACACGACGAGGTCGGGAGGGTCCGCCGAGAGCGACCGGTGGAGGTCGACGTGCGTCCGCGCGATCGCGAGGTCCTCGTCGGCCGACGGCAGCTCGGCGGCGGTCCGGACGTCGACCTGGACCGTCGCGACGTCGACCGATGGTCCCTCGGCTGTCGGGAACGCCACCACGACCGGTGCGATGACGAGGGCGGCGGCGACGCCCGCCGGCGCCACGGCCGCGCCGAGGCCGACGCCGCGACGTTCCCGCAGCCGCGTGGCGACCTCGAGCAGCAGGGCGTTCACCGCGACGACGACGAAGCTCAGGCCCCACACGCCGGTGATCGCCGCGAGCGGCAGCAGGACACGGTCGTCGACCTGCGACACGCCGAGCGTGCCCCAGGTGAACCCTCCGAGGGGCCACGCCCCGCGGACGAACTCGACGACGGTCCACGCTCCCGCGAGCCCGATCGCCGTCACGAGCGGTCGGTGGCGACGGGTGACCGCGACCGCCAGGACGCCGAACACCGCGACGAACCCCGCGGAGAGCAGCGTGAGCGAGGTCCACGCCAGGACGCCGAACCGGAAGATCCAGTACAGCGTCGAGCCGAAGAACGCGATCCCGAACAGCAGTCCGTAGCCCGCCGCCGCCGCCGCGCCGACGCGGCGCAGGACCCACAGCAGCGGGATCAGCCCCACGAACGCGACCGGGTACACGGCGGCCGGCGGGAACGCCGCCGAGAGCGCCGCTCCCCCGACGACGCAGACGGCGGAGGCGAGGACCGGATGCGGCGGCCGCGCCGCGGCGCTCACGCGCAGTCGCGGCAGAGCGTGCGCTTCTTGTCCGCGAGCTGGCTCCGGTGCTTCACGAGGAAGCATCGCGTGCAGGTGAACTCGGTCGCCTGGATCGGCACGACGCGCGTGTCGATCGGCTCGAGCTTCTCGTCCTTCGTGATCGTCGCGAGGACCGCGTCGTCCTCTTCGGGCGCGTCGTCGTCGGTGTCCTCCTGCTTCTGGAGGATCTCCTGGATCGACTCCACGTCGCCGCTGACCGGTGGGTCGGTGGTTGCGGCGACGTCGTCGAGGTCGGCGGCGGTCGGCTCGGCGTCGTCGTCCTCGAGGGAGTCGTCCTCGTCGAGGGTCTCGTCGATGTCGATGTCGATCTCTTCGCTCATGGCTCCTGCGGGCCCTCCAGACCCGGCTCGGGCGGCGCGGATTCTACTGCGGGCTCGTCCAGCTGCAACCGCGCGTTCGTCGCCGCCGCCCTGAACGCCCGGGAGCCTGCGGGCATTCCCGCTCGGGCGGATCGCACACGCCCCCGCGGGGCCGTCGCCGGTCCTCGTCGTCGATGGCGGCCGCCACGGCAGAGGGGGAAAAGGATGAGGACCCAAGAGACCTTTGGGGCCGCGACGCCGGGGCGCCGCGTTCTCTACTCAGCCTCTTGGGTCCTCCGTGCGCCTCCGCGCGGACGCGTCGGCGCAGGGCGAACGCTAGCGGAGCGCCGCGGAGGGGGTCAAGGCCGGGCTCCGAGGAAGAACGACAAGAACGTCGGATGCCCGCACGCGGTTCAGACGGCCGAGACCTCGCGCCCGAGTGAGACCGTGAGGACCGGCCGCAGGCCCTCGACGGACGGCACGTCGAAGGGATCGACCTCGTACGCCGCGAGGTCGGCGTGCATCCCCGGCGCGAGCGCTCCCTTCTTGTCTTCGTGCCGCGCGAGGCGCGCTCCGCCCGTCGTGTGCAGCGCGATCGCGTCGGCGCGCGACAGGCGCTGGCGGGGGTCGTGGTGCTCCTCGAGCGCCGCGATCGCGAGCCACGGGTCGAGCGGGGTCACGGGCGAGTCGGAACCGACGCCGAGCTCGACGCCCCGCTCGACCATCGTCCGGAACGGGTTCATCGCCGACGCGCGGTGCCAGCCGAGCGCGGCGTCGTAGAGCCCGCCCGGGAACCCCCACCGGCGATCGAAGGCCGGTTGGATCGACACCGCCAGACCCAGCACGGCGGCACGCTCGACGTGCGCGACCGTCGCGAGCTCGAAGTGCTCGATCCGGTGTCGTCGAGCGCGGAAGTGACGTCGCTCGCGCGAATCCAGCGCGTGGTACACCCGCTCCCACGCGGTGAGCACCTGGTCGATCGCGCGATCGCCGATCGCGTGGATGCCGACCTGGAGCCCCGCCGTGTGGCCATCGTGGAAGAACGCGACGAGCTCGTCATCGTCGAAGTAGGCCGTGCCCGTTCCGGTGCCGTCGGCGTACGGGTCGGAGAGGGCGGCCGTTCTGGCGCCGATCGAACCGTCGACGGGCAGATCGCCGCCGACCGCGCCGAAGCCCTCGGAGACGGCCAGCGACACGTCCATCGTGGCGACGATCGGCGTGACGTCCAGGGGCAGCAACCGTCGGTGGCCGAGCAGGACCTCGAGGTCGCGTGCGCCGTGCCAGTGCGGCATCGACATCTCGTGCACCGTCGTGACGCCGCGCGACGCGGCGACCGCGGCCGCGGCGAGTTGGAGCTCCTCGATCGACCCACGGGTGAGCGCCTGCGCCGCCCACATCCGGAGCGCCTGGTCGGCGTGCTGCGTCAGACGACCGGTCGGATGCCCGTCGGCGTCGAGCTCCACGCCGCGGACGCCCGCGACGCCCGCGTCGTCGATCGCGGCATGGTTCGCGAGCGCCACGTGCCCGTCGGCTCGGAAGATCGCGAGCGGCCGGTGCGTCACCGCATCGAGCTCGTGGATCGATGGGAGCCGCGGATCGGGCCACGTCGTCTCGTCGAAGCCCTGGAGCCACACGACGCCCTCGCCGTCGCGGGCCCGTCCGCGTGCGATCGTGAGCAGCGCCTCACGCGAACCGGCCGACGCAACGTCGTCGTTCGCGAGCGAGAGGCCCGTGCTCGTGAGATGGACGTGCGTGTCGACGAACCCCGGCAGGATCGTCGTTCCCGGCAGCTCGACGACCCGGTCGGCCGACGGAGGCTCGCCCGAACCCACGCGTTGCACGTGGCGTCCGTCGACGAGGACCCATCCTCCCGGCCGGGCCGCCCCGAGCGGCACGACGCGACGGGCTCGGTAGAGGGTTCGCACGGCGTCGCGCATCATGCCACGCCGTCGCCCTCGATCCGCGCAGCTCGGCCTCCGAGCGCCACGGACCGCGCCGGCGTGCCGAGGCGCACGAGGTCCCGTGCGTCGGGGAATCGGTGCGTCTTGTCCTCGCGCAACGTGAGGCCTTCGATCTCGAGCCCGCGAGCGAGGGCCGAGAGGGCCCGCTCGGCGGCCGGCATGCCGTCGGCGACGATGACCCAGTCGTCGACCCACCGGAACCACCGAACCCCGGCGCCGTCGAGGGATCGATCACCGACGCCGAGGACCGCGTTCGCGAGGATCGCCGAGGGCTCCGGTCCGATCGGCAGGCCCTCGACGCCGACGGCGGCGAGCTCGCGGAGCCACCGGACGAGGGCGTCGACCGTCGCTCGATCGACCCCGGCTCGCGCCAACGCGCGTCCGACGGCCTCCGGCGCGATCGAGGCGTAGCACTCGGCGACGTCGGTGACGATGGCCGCCCCGCTCGTCGCGACCGTTCCGATCGAACGGCGCCAGCGCCGGCGTGCCGGCCGCCACGGCGCGAGCGTCGCCGGGTGCGCGCCCCGCGCGGCGCGGTTCGCGACGACGCGTTCGCTCAGCTCGCGCTCGACGAACGGCGTGACGCGCGCCACCAAGGACCGGAACCGCGCGTCGTCCTCGCGCGCCAGCCGGGCGAGGCGACGGGTGCCGCCCGACGCCTTCGGGACGAGGCGCCAGCTGGGCGGACGGCTCGGACCAGGCGATCGTTCCATCACAGAACACCTCCCTCGTGCTCCGGAGGGAGGGTCGGGCCGCCGCGTATCCCATCACGCCGACCGCCCGCCGCGCGATCCCCGAGCCGGGGGAACTTCTCGTCCCCCGCTCCCCTCCCCTACGATGGGGCGCCATGCTCGACGAACGCGATCTCGACATCCTCGGTGCCCTGCAGGACGACGCTCGGGCGACGTACGCCGACGTGGCCCGGCGCGTCGGGTTGTCCCCGAGCGCCGTCCACGAGCGCGTCCGCAAGCTCGAGGCGTCCGGCGTGATCCGGGGCTACCGCGCGGTGCTCGATCCGCACGCCCTCGGCCTGTTCGTCACGGCCCTGATCGCGGTGACCCCGTTCGACGCGGGCCAGGCCGACGACCTGCCCGAGCGCGTCGCGGATTTCCCCGAGGTGGAGGACTGCTACTCGATCGCGGGCGAGGCCAGCTACGTGCTCAAGGTGCGCACGCGGACCACGGCGGACCTCGAGGACCTGATCCGTCGGCTGAGGGACAAGGCGCGCGTCTCGACGACCACGACGATCGCGCTGTCCATCCCCTTCGAGGACCGCCCGATCAGGACCTGACGCGCAGGTTCGGCCTTCCCGACCGCTCGTTGCTCGCGGCTATCCTTGGGCTCCGATGCGCCTGTACAACACGCTGACGCGCCAGGTCGAGGAGCTCACGCCGCTCGAGCCGGGCCACGTGACGATGTACACGTGCGGACCGACGGTCTACCGGTACGCGCACCTCGGGAACCTGCGGACGTTCCTGCTGGCCGACCTGATCCGCCGCGCGCTGGAGTTCGAAGGGCTCCGCGTGACACAGATCATGAACATCACCGACGTCGGGCACATGGTCGACGATTCCTCCGAGTCGGCGGTCGACAAGATGCTCCTCGCCGTGGAGGACGAGGGCATGACGCCGGCCGAGATCGCCGACAAGTACACCGAGGCCGTGTTCGCCGACGCGGCGGCGCTCGGGATCCGCCCCGCCGACGCGTACCCGAAGGCGACCGATCACGTCGAGGAGATGATCGAGCTCACGCAGACCTTGATCGAGCGCGGCCACGCGTACGTCGCCGCATCGGGCTCGGTCTACTACGACGTCGAGAGCTTCCCCGCGTACGGCGCCCTGTCGGGCAACACCCTGGACCAGCTGCGGACGGGTCACCGAGAGCTCGAGGTCGACCCCTCGAAGCGACACCCCGCCGACTTCGCCCTGTGGAAGGCCGCGGGCGCCGGCCGCGTGATGAAGTGGCCCTCGCCGTGGGGCGACGGCTTCCCCGGATGGCACATCGAGTGCTCCGCGATGTCGATGAAGTACCTCGGCGAACGCTTCGACGTGCACACGGGTGGGACGGACCTCCGGTTCCCCCACCACGAGGACGAGATCGCGCAATCCGAAGGAGCCGTCGGTCACCGCGTCGTGTCGGTGTGGGCGCACGGCGGCCACCTCCGGCTGTCCGGACACAAGATCGCGAAGTCCAGCGGCAACGTGATCCGCGTCCACGAGCTCGTCGAGCGTGGCATCGACCCGCTGTCGTTCCGGTGGCTGACGTTCCAGACGCGGTACCGCAGCGAGATGGACTTCACCTGGGAAGCGATCGAGACGGCCGACGCCCGCGTCAAGCAGATCCGCCGACGGATGGCGGGATGGGCGCCGCCGACCGAACCGGCGTCCGACGCCGCGACGACGTTCGACGCCCGGTTCCGTCGGGCGGTCGCCGACGACCTGGACCTTCCTTCCGCGGTCGTCGTGGTGAACGAGCTCGTGTCATCGGCCGCGGTGCCCGACGGCGAGAAGTACGCGCTGCTCGCGTCGTGGGATCACGTGCTGGGCCTCGACCTCGAGCGCGAGGCGACGAGCGGATGGGAGCCGAGCGCCGAGGTCCTCGCCCTCGTCGCGCGGCGTGACGCCGCTCGAGCGGACAAGGACTACGCGACCAGCGATCGGCTCCGCGACGAGCTGACGGCGATGGGGCTCGAGGTGATGGACGGCGCCGAGGGGACGTCGGTGCGCCCGGCCGGCTGAACGGGCTCCTCGACGCCTCGGAAGGCGTGCCGGCCCCCCGATCGACCCGTGGTCGTGTTCAGCCGAGGATCTGGCGTTCGCGCGTCGAGCGGTTCAGGCGCTCGACCCCGCCGGCCGTCACCGCGACGATGTCTTCGATCCGTACCCCGAAGCGGCCGTCGAGGTAGATCCCGGGCTCGACGCTGAAGGTCATCCCCGGCACGAGGACCGTCGCGTCGCCTTCGACGGCGTACGGCGGCTCGTGCACCTCCCGGCCGATCCCGTGGCCGGTCCGGTGGATGAACCGCTCACCGAGCCCGGCGTCGTCGATGACCGCGCGGGCGGCCCGATCGACCTCCTGGATCTCGATCCCCGGCGCGACGCTCGCGACGGCAGCCTCCTGTGCGGCGTGGACCACGTCGTAGACGGCACCGAACCCCTCGGGCTCGCGCTCGACGACGACCGTCCGGGTCGTGTCGCTGAAGTAGCCCGCGAGCTCGCCGCCGAAGTCCAGCACGACGGCATCGCCCGGCACGATCGTGCGCGATCCGGCCTCGTGATGCGGCGAGGCGCCGTTCGGTCCGCTCGCGACGATCGTGAACTCGGCGCGCGCATGTCCGTGCTCGACGAGGAGCGCCGCGAGCTCGTCCGCGATCTCCTCCTCCCGTCTCCCGGCGAAGCGCGTGTCGCAGATCCGACGGAACGTCTCGTCCGCCGCGTGCGCCGCGTCTCGCAGCGCCGTCAGTTCCTCGGCGTCCTTGACGGCCCGCAGACGCCCGAGGACGGGCGACGCCGGAGCGAACGCGAGCGCGGGCCGGACCCGCTGCAGGCCCAGCAGGTGCGCCGCCCACAGCCGGTCGCCGACGGCGACGCGCCCGCCGTCCGGGAGCAACCTCGCGGCAGCGTGGTACGGATCCTCGCCGTCGAACCAGGCGACCAGTTCGACGTCGCCGACGGCGCCCTCCCGCGCGAGCGGCTCCTCGAGCGCCGGGACGAGCAACACCGGGTCTCGGTCGGGGCGTACGACGAGGAGCGTCGGCCGCTCGAGCGGCATCGGCTCGTAGCCGACCAGGTAGGCGAGATCCGGCGACGGCGGCACGACGAGCGCCGCGTACCCCTGCGCCGCGGTCTCGTCGCGCACGCGCGCGAGGCGGTTGACGTGCGCCGGCGTCATGGCCCCTTCGTCACAGCTTCAGCAGGACCTGCTGCGGGACGACCTGGACCGTCACCGGCGTCGATCCGAACCGCCTGCCGTCGACGACGACGGGCCAGGGGCGTTCCGGCTCCACGGTGACGCGGATCTTCGCGCGCAGCTCCTTCACCCCGGGGTCGGGCAGGTGGCCGCCGTTCATGAAGATGCGCGGCAGCATCCGGTAGGCGTCGGCCTTCGGGCCCACGAACGCGAGGGCGTCGATCACGCCGTCGCCGGGGTACGAGCGAGGCGACAATCGCTGTCCTCCGTCGACGAACTGCCCGTTCGCGACGACGACGTCCCACGCGGCGAACCGGTGCGAGCGGGCGTCGACGTGGAGGGTGACCGATCGGGAACGCCACCGCGCGTACGTTCGCCAGAACGCGGTGAACCGACGGACGCGGCCGTCCCCCGGCGCGATCGCCGAGGTCGCGCCGGCCACCGCGGCGCGGAAGCCCACCTGCACCATGTTGTGCCCGTACCGCACCGCGCGTCCGTCGTCGACCGTCGTGCTGACCTTCATCACGTCGAGGGCGTACGTCGCCTCGTCGCGCAGGTGCGAGACCGCGCCGTCGACGTCGTCGGGCAGGCCGAAGCTGCGCGTCAGGTCGCAGACGCCGCCCGCGGGGATCACCGCGATCACCGGGCGTTCGACGATCGTGGTTCCGTCGTCGAAGGCGCCGTCGATGACGTCCTGAACGCTCCGGTCGTCTCCCGCGACGGCGATGAAGCGGTTCCCCGCCTCGAACGTCGCGCGGGCGATGCCGGGGACCTCGTCGCCATCGGAGGCGACGACGATCTCGTGAGCGAGTCCCGTCGCCGCCACGGCGCGACGCACGTGGTCGAGCCGGCGACCCACGCCGCCGGCACCCGCCGCCGCGTCGACGACGACGGTCAGCGGTCCGAACGGATGCGTCGTTCCGCGATGCGTCGATCGAGCGGTCACCACCGGGCGCATCGTAGCTACACGCCCGTGTACGCGACGACGCCTCGGAGCACGGCGTCCCGGGCGGCACCGACGGTCGTCGCGGTCTCGCCGTCGGCGACCTCCTCGATCTGCCGCAACAGGTCGAGGAGCTGCTTGCAGTTCCGGACGAAGTCGCCGGGCGCCATCTCGGTCTCGCGCAGCACCTCCTCGAGGGGCTTCCCTTCGGCCCAGTGGAAGATCGGTGTCGCGAACCCAGCCTCGAGCTCGCGGCACAGCTGCACCTGGTGCTGATCCTCGGTGCGGCGGATCCGCCGCCAGATGCGTTGGAGGGCCTCGTACCGCTCGGCCGCCGGTGCGGTGGGGAGCTCGCCCGGCAAGGGGTTCCGCTCGCGAGCCTCGTAGACCACGGTGGAGACCAGCGCCGCGGCTTCCGACGGCGACAGACCGTCGAGGAGCCTCGCGGCGAGCAGCTCGCCGACGAGCACGTCTCCCTCGCCGTAGATCCGGGCGAGCGTCGTTCCTCGGTCGGTGACCGTCCAACCCTCGACGTACCCGAGGTCCTGCAGCACCGCGAGGACCCGGTCGAACCGTCGCGCGAGCGTCTCGGTCCGCACGCGGATCCTGCGATCCACGCCCGCGAGCTGCTGCTCGATGCCGGAGACCCGCTGCGCCCACCGCTCGTGCTTCGCGCGCTCCGGGCACGCGTGGCACGGATGCGCACGCGCTTCGGCCTCGAGCTTCGCCGCCTCGCGCTCGACCTTCGGGTCGGCGGCGCGGCCGTTCCGTGACCGCTTCGGTGGCTTCACGTGGAGGGACACGAGCGCGCTCGCGACGTCGCGACGGTACCGCGCGCTCCGGGCGCTCCCCGATCGCGGCAGCGGGATCCGGGTGAGGACCGAGGGCGGCTCCTCGAAGTCGTTCCCCGACACGCGGAAGAACCGCCGGTCCTGGGTGAGGACGGTCGGCTTGCCGTCCCGGCTCGAGACCACGACGGCGAGCCCGCCGCGCTTGGCCCGCGGCACGTGGATCACCTCGCCCGGCTTCAGCGACGCGACGGCCTCGCGGATCGAATCGTGGCGCTCGCGCTCCCGTCCCCGGCGATCGGCGTCGCGCAGCGACCGTGCGCGCTCGACCAGCGACCGGTAGCCATCGAAGTCGCCGAGGTGGCACACCATGTTCGCGCGATAGCCGGCGAGCGCCTCCTGGTGCCGCTGTCGCGTGCGCTCGAGGGCCACGACGCCCCGGTCGGCGAGGAACTGCGCGAACGACGCGTTCAGCAGGTGATGCGCCTGCTCGGGTTCGTAGTTCCGGACGAGGTTCACCGCCATGTTGTAGGAGGGTCGGAACGACGACGTGAGGTCGTACGTGCGCGTCGCCGCGAGGCCGGCGACCCGCTCGAACGGCACCTGGCGCTGGTACACGACGACGGCGTGGCCGAGCGCGTCGATCCCGCGGCGTCCGGCGCGACCCGTGAGCTGCGTGTACTCCCCCGGCGTGAGGAGCTCGTGCCGTTCGCCCTGGAACTTCCAGAGGTCCTCGATCACGACCGTCTTCGCCGGCATGTTGATGCCGAGCGACAGCGTCTCCGTCGCGAACACCACCTTCACGAGCCCTTCCGCGAAGAGCTCCTCCACGGTCTCCTTGAAGACGGGCAGCATGCCGGCGTGGTGGGCCGCCACCCCGGCGGTGAGGCCGTCGAGGAAGTCGTAGAACCCCAGCGTCACGAGGTCCTCCTCGTCGATCCACGCGGCGCGCATCTCGGCACGCTCCCGGATCCGGTCGGCCTCGTCCCGGGTCGTGAGGCGGATGCCCGAGTCCGTCAGCCACCGCACGCTCCGATCGCAGCCGGCGCGGCTGAAGACGAAGTAGATCGCCGGCAGCATCCCCTCGTCGTCGAGGACCTCGACGACCTCCTCGCGTCGCGGGACGTAGACCCGCCGATGCCCCTCCCGAGGCCGCGCGATGCGCTCGTGCTGCGGCAGCGCGCTCCCACGCCGGTAGTAGGTCTTGACCTTCAGTTCCTGCTGGTCGAGCGAGACGACGTAGGGGTTCGGCATCGGCACGCCCTCCTGCTCGACGTGCATGGGATGGAGCCGATGGCCGACGAGGTAGTGGTGCTCGAGCGGCACCGGCCGCTTCTCCTCGATCACGACGCGGGTGTCGCCGCGGAGCGTCCGGATCCACTCGCCGAACTCCTCGGCGTTCGAGATCGTCGCCGACAGGCACGTGACGGCGACGCTCGGCGGCAGGTGGATCAGGACCTCCTCCCAGACCGCACCCCGGTACGGGTCCTGCAGGTAGTGGACCTCGTCCATGATCACCGCCTGCAGACCCCGCAGCGTGCCGCTGCGCTCGTAGAGCATGTTGCGGAGGACCTCCGTCGTCATCACCACGATCGGCGCCTCGCCGTTGATCGTGTTGTCGCCGGTGAGCAGCCCGACCCGTCCGGCGCCGTGCTTCTCGACGAGGTCGCCGAACTTCTGGTTCGACAGCGCCTTCAGCGGCGTCGTGTAGAAGGCCTTGCGCCCCGCGTCGAGCGCACGCTCGATCGCGAACTCCGCGACGACGGTCTTCCCCGAGCCGGTCGGCGCGGCGACGAGCACCGAACCACCGCGGTCGAGGGCGTCGATCGCGTCACGTTGGAACGCGTCGAGCGGGAACGGGAAGGCGGCCGCGAAGGCCTCCGGGGAGGTCACCGAGCCAGTCTACGGGCCGTCCGCGTGGCGGCCGCTCAGCCGACGCCCTCGCGGAACCGTTGCACCAGTTCGGCGAAGCGCGCAGGCCGCTCGACGTTCGAGAGGTGGCCCGCGCCCTCGATCACGGCGAGCTCCGCGCCCGGGATCGCATCGGCCATCGGCGCGGACACCGCGGCAGGGATCAGCCGGTCTCGGTCCGACGTGATCACGAGCGTCGGGACGTCGATGCGCGGAAGGTCGGGTCGCGAGTCGGGGCGTTCGGCCAGGCCGAGCGCCGCCGCGGCGATCGCCTCGGGATCTTGCGACGCGATCCACCGGCGGACGCGGTCGACGAGCTCGGGAGGCGCGTCGTCGGCGAGCAGCGGTGGCGGCTCCTCCACGAGGACGTTGCCCTCGGTGCGCAGGCGTTCGGCCAGCGCCGTCCTTGCTCCTCGCGCCTCGTCGGTGTCGGGCTCGGCGCGGGTGTTCGCGAGGATCAGCCCCGCGACGCGCTCGGGCGCGCGGCGCCACAGCTCGAACGCGACGTAGCCGCCCATCGAGAGACCGCACACGACCGCGCGCTCACCTCCGGCGGCCTCGAGCGCGTCGAGAGCCGCCGTCGCGGCGTCCGCCATCGTGAGGACGCCGCCCGTCGTCGACGGGGCGTTCCCGAACCCCGGAAGGTCCGGCGCGACGACCCCGGGAGGGCCGGCGAGGTCCTCCCACATCCGCGCGTCCAGCGGGAACGCGTGCAGGAGCAGCAGGTCCGCGGTCATGGGATCGCCCTCGGGTTCACGCCGACGACGATCGGCAGGGCCGCCGGCAGGACCTCGAACCGCGCGGGCAGCGGGCCGACGCGCTCGCCGTCGGCGTACACCTGGACCCGGCGATCCGTCTCGATCGCCACGGTGCGCGCCGTCGCCATCGTGACGGCGGGATGGCGGACGTGCGTCCCCCGGAACACCTTGGGGAACGCCCGCAGGAAGGCCCCCTTTCCCAAGGCTCGGAGCAGGAGCACGTCGAGGCAGCCGTCGACGACCGAGGCCCGAGGCGCGACCTTCATCCCACCTCCGTAGCTGACCGCGTTCGCGACGACGACGAGCATGTGCGGTCCCTCGACGACCTCGTCGTCGAGCTGGACCCGGTACCCGGCCGGCACGAACCGCGACAGGGTCTTCACGACCGAGGCGATGTACGTCCCCGTCGGGCCGAGCCCGAGCCGCATCGCGTTCGCCGCCTCGGTCACGTCGGAATCGAACCCGGCGCCGGCGACGTTCACGTAGACGCGGCGCTCCGTTCCGGTGGTGACGCGGACGACGTCGATCGGCACGACGTTCGGATCGGCGAGGGCGCGGACCGCGGCCGCGAGCGATCCCACGCCGAGCGAGTGCGCGAAGTCGTCACCGGTCCCGCTGGGGAGCACCGCCAGGGTGGCCCCCGTGTCGAGGATGCCGTTCGCGGCGAGGCCGACGGAACCGTCGCCACCGAGCACGGCGATCGTCCCGACGCCGTCGTCGGCCGCGCGGCGCACCTGCTCGGTGAGCCCATCCGCGGACCCGCTCACGCGGAACGCGTGCGGGACCCCCGCCTCGTGCAGCATGCGACCCACCTTGCCGATCAGCCGACCGCCCTTGCCGCGTCCGGCCGCCGGGTTCGCGACGACGACGACCTCGGAGGCGGTCATCGCCGCGCTCAGCCGCCGATCGGCAGGCCGCCCGTGCCGAGCCCCGCCTCGGCGCCCGCGCTCGCGGGCGTCAGCCCTCCTGCGTTCAGGCCCAATAGGTAGTCGTTCCAGGCCCCCTGCAGCGTCGTGGCGGCTCCTTCCGAGACGCTGCGAGCCTCGTCGATCGTCGCCTCGTGGCCGGCGTCCGGGAGGGTCGCCGCCAGCGTCGTGAGCCGCGCCGCGACGGCGTACGACCGGAGCGCGGAGACGAAGCCTGCCTGGCTGTCGAGGACGGCGCTGGCCTCTCCGACGTCGAAGCCCTTGTTGCGGACGGCGCCGATCAGGTCGTACCCCTCGAGGGCCGACGCCGCCTCGTCGAGTCGCTCGTCGAGCCCGTCGATCGCCGAGACGTCGTCCTCGCCGTCGGCGACGATCTCGATCACGGCGGGCAGCTCCGCGGCGACGCTCGGAGCCGCCCCGGGCGCGCCGAAGGCCCCGACCTTCGCGATCTCGGTCTCGACGAGCTCCTTCCACCCCCGGACGGCCCGACGTCGTTCGACCTGCTCGACGGCCTCGCGCTCGTCGACGTTGCCCTGCCGGATGCCGTTCGTCAGCCAGATCAGGAACCAGACGACGCCGGCCCCGACGAGCACGGCGGCGACCAGCTGCACCCAGCGGCGCTGCAGGAAGGGGGTGGGTCGCTCGACGGGGGCGCGCCGCGGCGCGCGGGCCGGCGGATGGCTGCGGGTCTTGCCCTTGCCCTTGATCGCCACTCAGGTCTCCTCGGCGGCTCGTCGTCGCCTCGTCACGCGGCCGACGATGATAGCGGCCTCGTAGAACACGTACATCGGCACGCCGAGCATCAGCAACGTGATCGGGTCACCCGTCGGCGTGATCACCGCCGCGAAGACCGCGATCGCCACGATCGCGTACCGACGCCATGCACCAAGTCGCTCCGGCGTCAGCACGCCGACCAGCTCGAGGAACACCAGCAGCACCGGCAGCAGGAACGAGAACCCGAACGCCAGGATCACCAGCACGACGAACCCGATGTACCGGTCGAAGTGGAGGATCGCGAACGTTCCCTCGCCCGCGAACCCGAGGAGGAACTCGAGCCCTCGCGGGAGCGCGAGGTACGCGAACGCCGCGCCGCCCGCGAACAGCGCGAGCGAGGTGGCGATGAAGGGGATCGCGTAGGCCTTCTCGCGTTTCGTCAGTCCCGGCGTGACGAACGCCCACAGCTGGTACAGGACCACGGGCAGCGCGATCGCGAGGCCGAGGTAGAGGACGATCTTCAGCTTCACGGTGAAGCCGTCGACCGGCCCGCTGAAGAACAGGCCGCACCGGCCGTCGGACAACGGATTGAACTGCGGGTTCCGCGCGATGAAGTCGCAGTAGGGCTCGCTCAGGGCGTCCTTGATCGGCTCGTAGACGAACCAGGCGGGGATCGAACCGAACGCGAGCGCCAGCAGGATGACGATCAGGCGATGACGGAGCTCCTCGAGATGCTCCATCAACGTCATCGTGCCGCTGTGCTCCGACTCGGAGCGACGGCGCCGGAACGGGATCACGGCCATCGGCGAGGCGCCTATCCGGCGCCCGCGGCGGCCGGCGGCCCGTCGGGATCGTCGTCGCGGGCCTGCGGGGCATCGGTGCGCGTCGTCGCCGTGTCGTCGCCCCCCGATCCGCCGGGAACGTCGGGCTCGCGCTCGCCCGACGGCGATGGTTCGTCCGGCGCCGTCTCGGACGACGCGGCGTCGTCGTCGGCCGCCGGCGCTCCCGGTCGGGCCGTGCGATGCGGCCGCGCAGGCGTCCGCTTCGAGCCCGAGACGCCGGGCTGGTGCACCGCCGGCGGTTCGGGATTGAGGTCGATCTTCACCATGTCCTTGACCTCGTCCTGCATCTTGCGGAACTCGCGCATCCCGCGCCCGAGCGATCGGGCCAGCTCGGGGAGCTTCTGCGGCCCGAGCACGATCAAAGCCAGCAGCAGGACGATCAGCAGTTCGGTGCTCGAGATGTTGAACATGGCGATGGGTGGACCGGACGGCCCGGGGCCAATCCTACCCCCGCCCGGACGAAGCCCGACGGCCCGGCACCTGCATCGACGCCGCCCGCATCGAGGCGCGATCCCCGTCGGCCGCGATCCCGTCGGCCAGCGGCTTGACGGCGTCCTGGAGCTCACGCGCCGAGCGACCGAGGATCAGCACGTGTCGGACGAGGGCGATGAGGCACGCGGTCACCGCGGCGGTACTGACGATCGCCACGATGAACCACACGACGAGCCAGGTGGACACGTCGGCGATGCTACAGGAGCTGGCTGACGTGCCGGCAGCGACCGGTCAGACGTTGCCGCCGCTGCTGGCGAGGAAGTCCCGGATGTACCGGTCGTCCTCGAGCAGGTAATGGAACTCGATCACGTCGTCGACCGTGAGCGACGGTCCCGGCGGCCGCTCCTCGAGCGGCTCCATCGCGTCGAACAGCTCGGACTGATGGTCGGGGTCGTCGCGATCGATGTCCACCCCGGCGGACACGAGGAGGGCGACGATCTTGCGGTCGGCGCGCTTCTCGACGTCGTCGGCACAGCTGGGACACGTGAAGCGGTAGCTCCCTTCGCGGCCGTCGGACCGGACCGACAGCGAGATCGCGTCGGGTCCCATGTCGACCTCTCCGCAGCGCGGGCACGTTGTCCGGATCGTGGTCATCTCGCAGCAAGGCATCGGTCGCACCTCCGAAGGGCTTGAGCGCGGGTTCTCGCGTGGGGGCTACCCCGAACGGGCCGGTCAGTCGGCGTAGCGCGCGAGGGTCTCGCGCGCCGTGCCCGCCACCTGGTCGCGGAGCTCCGGGGGCCCGAGGACGTCGACGTCGGCTCCGAGCCGCAGGACGAGCCGCGCGACCCAGGCCAGCCGACGTGAGGGGAGGGTCACCTCGATCGCCCCGTCCTCGACCTCCGATGCGTCGGTCGTGGCGTAGTACTCCGAGACCCACCGTGCCGCCGGCCGCAGCCGTAGCCGGACCTCGACGTCCTGCGACGTCGGTGAGTAGAGCGGACGCCCCGCCCCCCGCAGACCGCGTGGGGAGAACGACTCCCCCGTCGGCTCGGCCTCGCGGATCCGATCGATCCGGAACAGTCGCTCGCCATCGGCGTCGACGTCCCAGGCCGCGACGTACCAGTGGCCGAGGCTCGAGAAGACCTCTTCCGGATCCACCGTCCGGTCGGTCGATTCGTTCGTCGACGCCGCGAGGTACCGGATCCGGAGGCGGTGGTGGTCGGCCGCCGCCGCGCGCACGTCGTCGAGGGCGGGCGGCGCGGCCCCGTGCGCCGCGGCCTCGATCCCCGCGACGTCGCCGAGCGTGTCGGCGCCGAGGGACCCTCGGAGCTTCTCGAGGGCGCTCGCCAGGACGGGTGCCTCCGGAACACCTGGCGTGGCGAGCAGCTCCGTGCCGCGGAGGTACACGGCGAGGGCCTCCTGCCGGGTCAGCCGCAGCGGCCGAGCGAAGTGGTCCGCCATCGAGATCGAGATGCTGCCGTCGTCGTCGATCCAGACGTCGATCAGGTCGCCAGGTCCGTACGGCGGGAGCCCCGACATGAACAGCAGCTCGAGGTCCTTCCGCAGCTGCGTCGCCGGAACACCGAAGAGGTCCGCGGCGTCGTCGAGCGTCGTGCCGTCGTGCCGCACGAGGTACGGCACGATCGTCAGCATCCGTCCGAGCCGTTCGGAGGTCCGGCTCGGTGCTCGACGCCGCTCAGGCATCCACGACCTCGCGGAGACGCCGGACGACCTCGTCGCGCACGGTCGGCGGTCCGAGGACCTCCGCGTCGGGCCCGTACTGGAGGACCGCGGCCGCGAGGATCCCTTCGTCCGCGTACGGCACCGACAGGACGACGCGGCCGTCGCCGAGCGTCCCTCCCTCCTGCGCATCCGCGAACCCGTCGCGGGCGAGCCACGCGACCTCGGGATCGAACGCGATCGAGGCCCGCTCCTCGCCCGAGGCATCCCACGGCCCGGCTTCGACGTGGTCGGCCGCGCGGAAGCCCGCCGGCGGTTCGCTCCCCTCGCCGTCGTCGTCGATCGCCGACGTGATGCGCGACAGGCGGAACGCGCGCACCTCGTCACGATCGCGGTCGTGGCCGACGAGGTACCAGTGCCCGCCGCGGAAGACCACCCCCCAGGCGTCCACGTCCCGCTCGCCGTCGGCTCCTTGCGACGTCCGGTAGCCGAACCGCACGCGACGTCGCTGCTGCGCCGCGTCCGCGGCGGCGAGGACGGCCGCGCTCGGCGCGTCGGATCCGGCGACCAGGGGTCCGCCCGCCATGCCGGCGAGGACGCCTCCGTCGGCGCCGAAGACCAGCTTGCGGACCCCCTGCTCGACCGCCGTCTCCTCGCGACCGCTCTGGGCCGCGACGAAGAGGGCCGTGATCTCCTCTGGGCTGAACTCGATCTCGGGGAGGTAGTACTCGTCCTTGCGGATCACGTAGCCCTGCTCGGTGCCCCACGCGTCGGTCTCGTCCATCCGCAACGGAACGCCGTACTCCCGCAGCACGTCCTTGTCGCGCTCGAACATGCGCTTCGCGGACTCGAGGTTGTCGCCCTGATAGGCGTCGAGCGTCTCGCGGATCTCCTCGAACGTCAGTGGCCTGCGTGACTCGAGGAGCAGGCCGACGAGGTTCAGGAGGCGCTCGAGCGGCTCCATCCGGTCGCGCGACGCATCGGCCTCCCCCATCGCTGGGGCATCATAGCCAGGTCATGCCGATGCTCCGGACGCACCGGTGATCCGGTACCGACGTGAGGACGACGCGCTCGTCGCGACGTCCGAGATCGCGGTGGGGGTCGATCGGATCACGGTGTCCGTGCGCCTCGGTGCCTGGCCGTTCGGCGTCCCGGACGCGGGCGGCCTCCGCGGCGCGCCCGTCGTCGTCGTGCCGGCGGAGGACCTCGTCGGGCTCGCCGTCGCCGGCATCCGCCGGAGCGGCGGGCTCGACCCTCTCGTCGTGGCCGATGCCCGATCCTCAGCGAGGATCACCCTCCAGGCCGGGCCCGAGGTCGCCGTGGTGGTCGGCCACGACCGGGAGGTCTTGGAGGACCTCCGCGGCGTCGGCGGCCGGCCGCTTCCCGCGCTCCCGCTCGACGACGCGGCTGCGGTCGACGCGTGGGTTCGGGGATGCCGCGTGGATCTCGATCTGGCGGTTCCGTCGGGTGCCGACGACGTGCGGAGCGCCGCCCGGGCGGCCCTCGCCCGGGCGACCGTTCCTGCGATGCACCACGTCGTCGAGGTCGATCCTCGCCCCGCGTTCGACGAGCTGGGCAGCCCGATCGAACACGCGTCGTTGACGATGCTCGCGGCGGCAGCGGCGGGGGTCCTGGCCGGACGCGTCGCCGCCCGGAACCGCCGATGGCACGCGACGTCGTGACGGTGAGCCTCCGCCGGCGTCGAGCGTCGTCCCGCCTTCACATGTGCGCGATCAGCTGCTCGACGCGCTCGTCGACGCTCCGGAACGGGTCCTTGCACAGGACCGTCCGCTGCGCCTGGTCGTTCAGCTTCAGGTGCACCCAATCCACCGTGTAGTCGCGCCGCTTGGCCTTCGCCTGCTTGATGAAGTCCCCGCGGAGCTTCGCGCGGGTCGTCTGCGGCGGCTCGCGCATCGCCTTCGCGATCGTCCCGTCGTCGGTGACCCGCTCGACCTTGTCGCCGCGCTCGAGCAGGTAGTAGAGCCCTCGATCGCGGTTCACGTCGTGGTACGACAGGTCGAGCAGCGCGATCTTCGGGCTCGCGAGCGGCAGGTCGTGCTTCGCCATGTATCGCTCGATCAGCAGCCGCTTCGTGACCCAATCGACCTTGCGAGCCAGGCGATCGGCATCGTCGCGCTCCAGCGCGTCGATCGCCTCGCCCCATTCCTTCAGGAGCAGGGCGCTCGTCTCGTCGGCCCCACGGCGCTCGACGAACCGCGACGTCTTCTCGAAGTACTCCCGCTGCATCTCGATCGCCGAGAGCTCACGGCCGTTCGCGAGCTTCACGGTCCGCGTGCAGCTCGCGTCGTGGCTGATCTCACGGATCGCGCGGATCGGGTTCTCGAGCGTCATGTCGCGCATCACGGTGTTCGCCTCGACCATCCGCAGCACGAGATCCGTGATGCCGACCTTCATGAACGTCGTCCACTCGCTCATGTTCGAGTCGCCGACGATCACATGCAGCCGACGGAAGCGCTCCGCGTCGGCATGCGGCTCGTCGCGCGTGTTGATGATCGGCCGCGATCGCGTGGTCGCGCTCGAGACGCCTTCCCAGATGTGCTCGGCTCGCTGCGAGATGCAGTACTGCGCGCCGCGCGGGCCGTGCAGGACCTTGCCGGCGCCGCACCAGATCTGACGCGTGACGAAGAACGGGATCAGCACGTCGGCCATGCGCGCGAACTCCCCGTGCCGCGCGACGAGGTAGTTCTCGTGGCACCCGTAGGAGTTCCCGGCCGAGTCGGTGTTGTTCTTGAACAGGTACACCTGCCCGCTGATGCCCTCCTCGTGCAGGCGAAGCTCGGCCGCCGACAGCAGATGCTCGAGGATCCGCTCACCCGCCTTGTCGTGCGCCACGAGCTCCCGGATCGAGTCGCACTCGGGCGTCGCGTATTCCGGGTGGGAGCCGACGTCGAGGTAGAGACGCGCGCCGTTCTCGAGGAAGACGTTCGACGATCGTCCCCAGTGCACCACGCGCCGGAACAGGTACCGCGCGACCTCGTCGGGCGAGAGCCGCCGCTGGCCACGGAACGTGCACGTCACGCCGTACTCGTTCTCGAGTCCGAAGATCCGCCGATCCATCGCGACCAGCCTACGCCGGGTCCCGCGAACGACGAGGGAACGTCACGCCGGCGGGCGGCTCAGGCGAGCGCCGCGACGATCTCGTCGGCGCGCAGACGTCGGAACTTCCGCCGCGCGGTGCGCGTGCGGTCGAGGACGCCGGCCTCGATCTGGTCGGGGAGGATCTGACGCGCCTCGGGGACCGCTGCGAGGGCGTCGACGGCGGACCGGACGGCGCCGGCCAGATCGGCGCCGTCGCGGTACCGCGAACCCAAGGCCTGCGTCAGCTCCTCGGCGTGTCCGCCCATCGCGACGAACCGCTGCTCGTCGGTGACCGATCCGTCGAACAGGATGTGGTACATCGCCGTGCCCGCCTCTTCGCCGTCGACCTCTCCGACGAGCACCTCGACCTCGTAGGGCTTCATCTGTTGGGTGAAGATCGTCGAGAGCGACTGCGAGTACGCGTTCGCGAGATCGCGCGCCTTGACGTCTTCGCGGCCGTACGCGTAGCCGCGGAGGTCGGCGAGGCGGATCCCCGCGATCCGCAGCTCCTCGAACTCGCTGTACTTGCCGACGCCGGCGAACGCGATGTGGTCGTAGATCTCGCTGATCTTGTGCAACGTCGCGCTCGGGTTCTCGGCCACGAAGAGGAGGCCGTCGGCGAACTCGAGCCCGACCACGGAGCGACCGCGCGCGATGCCCTTGTGGGCGTAGTCGGAGCGGTCCTTCATCAGCTGCTCGGGGGCGACGTACGGCATGAAGCTCATCGGACACGCTCCTCGAGGACCGTGGCCACGGCGGCCGCGACCTCGGCCTCCGGCACCTCGTCGGCCCCACCGACCGTCACGGCGAGCAGCACGGGGTACGACCCGCGGGACGGGTCGGGGCCGCCGGTCGCGGAGTCGTCGTCGGCCGCGTCGATCAAGGCCTCGACCGCGACGCGGATCGCCTCGTCACGAGCGAGCTGGGGGCGCCACCGCTTCTTCAACGAGTTCTTCGCGGGCAACGAGCCCGATCCCGTCGCCTGGAAGTCGTCTTCCTCCCAGCGGCCGCCCGTCGCGTCGTAGTAGAAGATGCGGCCCTCGCCGCGCCGCTCGTCGAACCCGCCGAACAACGGGACCACCACGAGCCCTTGCATCGCGAGCGGGAAGTTCTCACGGATCATCTGCGCGAGCCGGTTCGCCTTGCCCTCGAGCGAGAGCCGGCTCCCGGTGATCTTCTCGTAGTGCTCGAGCTCGAGCTGGAACAGCTTCACCATCTCGACGGCCTGCCCGGCGGCACCCGCGATCGCGATGGCGGAATAGTCGTCGGCCGGGAAGACCTTCCGCATCTTCGCGTCGGCGATGAGGTTCCCGGCCGTCGCACGCCGGTCGCCGGCCATCAGCATGCCGTCGGCGAACTTCAGCCCGAGGACCGTCGTGCCGTGCGGGACCGCGAGCGGCTCCGCCGCCCGGTCGCGGAGCGCCGGCGGGATCGCGTCGGGGCGCTCGTGCCGCACGAGCTCGAGGAAGCTGGGGCTCGCCCCGAACGGCGTCCGGGCGAGCGGGAGCTGGAGCTCGTCGGTCACTCGCCGCCCTTCTGGACGTACGACTTCACGAACTCCTCGGCGTTCTCCTCGAGGACCGAGTCGATCTCGTCGAGGATCTCGTCCATCTCGTCCTTGAGCTCCTCGGCCTTGGACGAGGAGGTGACCTGCCCGGCGTCGTCGCCGCCGTCACCATCGCCGCCCTTGCGTTGGATCCGCTTCTGTTCCTGCTCCGGCATCGTGGAGGCTCCTGTCGGGGTGCGAGACACGATTCTATCGCCGGTCACGGACCCGATCGGCGAAGCGACGGGTCTAGCCCTGGAGCTTGTCGACGAGCTCGGCCGCGTCGGCCACCTCGTCGAGCAGGCGCTCCACGTGGATGCGCGTGCCGCGGAGGGGCTCCCGCATCGGGATGCGCTGCAGCGCGTCACGGCCGGTGTCCATGATGATGGAGTCCCACGAGGCCGCCGCGATCGCGTCCGGGAACCGCGTGATGCAGCGTCCTCGGAAGTACGCCCGGGTGTCCTCGGGCGGATGCATCATCGCCCGCTCCACCTCGTCGTCGAGGACCAGCCGCTCGACCTTGCCGGTCGCGGCGAGCCGGTGGTACAGCCCCTTCGTGCGCCGAACGTCGTGGTACTGGAGGTCGATCGCCCGGAGCTTCGGATCGGCCCACTCGAGCCGATCGCGCTCGCGGTAGCCCTGCAGCAGCCGTAGCTTCGCCACCCAATCGAGCTGCGCGCTGAGCTCCATCGGATCGCGTTCCAGCGCCGCGAGGACCTGCTCCCACCGCTCGAGGATCGCCCGGTTCTCGGGCGTGTCGTCCTCGCGGTCGACGTACTTGCGCGCGAGCTCGAAGTACTCCCACTGCATCTGCGCGGCCGTGAGGCGCCGGCCGTCGCCGAGCTCGACGGTCGTGCGCAGGGTCACGTCGCGCGACACCTCGTGGATCGCCGCGACCGGGTTCACGATCGTCAGATCGGGCAGGAATCCGTCCTCGATCATCTTGAGGACGATCGCGGTGGTTCCGAGCTTCAGGAAGATCGCGACCTCGCAGAGGTTCGCGTCACCGACGATCACGTGGAGCCGTCGGTAGCGGTCGGGGTCGGCGTGCGGCTCATCGCGGGTGTTGATGATCGGCCGCTTCAAGGTCGTCTCGAGGCCCACCTCGGTCTCGAAGAAATCCGACCGCTGGCTCAGCTGATAGACGTGGCGGCCGCGGTCGTCCCACTGCGCCTCGAGGCCGACCTTCCCGGCGCCGGTGATCACCTGCCGCGTCACGAAGAACGGCGTGAGGTCGCGCGCGATGTCGGCGAACGGCGTCGCTCGGTCGACGAGGTAGTTCTCGTGCGTCCCGTAGGAGTTGCCCTTGCCGTCGGAGTTGTTCTTGTAGATCGACAGCGGCGGGCCGTCGGGCATCTGCGCGGTGACCTCGTCGAGCGACCGCTCCAGGATCCGCTCCCCCGCCTTGTCGTGGACGACGAGATCACGGACGGACAGGCATTCCGGGGTCGAGTACTCGGGATGGGCGTGGTCGACGTAGTACCGCGCCCCGTTCGGCAGGATCACGTTCGCCAGGCCGAGGTCCTCGTCGCTCGCCTCGCGCGCCGGGACCGGCTCGAACCCACGGGCGTCGCGGAGCGGCGATTCGTCCTCGTAGTCCCATCGGATGCGCCGGAGCGCTCCCGCGAACGAGGAGATCAGCAGGCTGGACGACAGGACGGGATTGAAATCGGGATGACCGGGAGCGGCGATCCCGTATTCCGTCTCCGTCCCGAGGACCTTGGGGATGGCCACGCGGCCACCTTACAGGTACTGCCCCGCGTTGACGCGCTCGACCTGTCGACCGTCGCCGTCGCGCCCGAGGAGAGTGCGGACGTACACGATCCGCTCGCCCTTCTTGCCCGAGATCCGCGCCCAGTCGTCGGGGTTCGTCGTGTTCGGGAGGTCCTCGTTCTCCTTGAACTCGTCGCGGATCGCGGTGAACAGATCGTCGCCCTTGATGCCCTTCTCACCGGTCTGCAGGAAGCGCTTGATCGCGTCCTTCTTCGCCCGTCGGACGATGTTCTCGATCATCGCGCCGGAGTTGAAGTCCTTGAAGTAGAGGATCTCCTTGTCGCCGCTCGCGTACGTGACCTCGAGGAACCGGTTCTCGTCGGACGGCGCGTACATGCGCTCGACGGTCTTCTCGATCATCCGCCGGCACGCGGCCGCGATGTCGTCGCCGTAGCGCTCGATCTCGTCGGGATGGATCGGAACCGACGGGTGCAGGTACTTCGACATGATGTCGGCTGCCTGTGACTGGTTCGGCCGCTCGATCTTGATCTTCACGTCGAGCCGGCCGGGACGCAGGATCGCCGGATCGATCAGATCCTCGCGGTTCGAGGCGCCGATCACGATCACGTCCTTGAGCGTCTCGACGCCGTCGAGCTCGGAGAGGAGCTGCGGCACGATCGTCGATTCGACGTCGCTCGAGATGCCCGTGCCCCGCGTGCGGAAGATCGAGTCCATCTCGTCGAAGAACACGATGACCGGAAGACCCTCTTCGCTGCGCTCCTTCGCGCGCTGGAAGATCTCGCGGATCTGCCGTTCGGTCTCGCCGACGTACTTGTTCAGGAGCTCGGGCCCCTTCACGTTCAGGAAGTAGCTGCGTGCGTCGTCGCGGCCGGTGCGCTCGGCGACCTTCTCGGCGAGCGACTTCGCGACCGCCTTCGCGATCAGCGTCTTGCCGCAGCCGGGAGGGCCGTACAGCAGCACGCCCTTCGGCGGCTCGAGCTGGTGCTCGTTGAAGAGCTCGGCGTACAGGAACGGGAGCTCCACGGCGTCGCGGATCGCCTCGATCTGCCCCTCGAGCCCGCCGATGTCCTCGTAGCTCACGTCGGGGATCTCTTCGAGGACGAGCTCCTCGACCTCCTCCTTCGGAAGGAGCTCGGTGATCGCCATCGCGCGTGCGTCGAAGAGCACGTGATCGCCGGCCCGGCAGCCCAGCTCGAGCAGCTCGCCGGCCATATACACGACGTGCTCCTCGTCACCGCGCCCGACCACGACGGCGCGGTCGGAGCCGAGGCGGTCCTTCACCTTCGCGACCTCGCCGGCGCGGTCGGGCTCGAGGACCTCGACCACGTTCAGCGACTCGTTCAAGATCACCTGGGCCCCCGCGGGGATCTTGGCCGTGTCGACGTCGGGCGCCGGGAGCACCCGCATCTTGCGGCCGGCGGTCACGACGTCCATCGAGCCGTCGTCGTTGATGCGGAGGAACACGCCGAACGTGCTCGGCGGCTGGGAGAGCTTCTCGACCTCGTGCGCCAGGGCCTCGATGCGGTCGCGCTCGCCGCGGAGCGCATCGGCGAGCTTCTGGTTCTGGCCCATCGCCTTGACGAGCTGCTCACGCGTTTCGACGAGCTTCTCCTCGAGGATCGTCACCTGGCGCGGAGCGTTCGTGAGGCGGCGACGCAGCAGGCCGATCTCGTCCTCGAGGAAGCGGACCTGCGAACGCAGGTCTTCGACGTGCTCGTGCTCGTTCCGGTCGGGCATGCGGTTCCACCTCCAGCGAGGATCTCGCCCCCGGTCGGGAGGCCCAGCAGGGCTTCCCACCGCTCTTCCCGTTATGTACGGCAGCCGAGACCGGAAGGCTTAGGCCCATTTTCGGGGTATCTGCCGACACCGACGAGAACCGCAGGTCAGCGCGGCTTCAGGACAGCCGTCGGGCGATCGTGAGGAAGCCGGTGTGGCCGATCATGCGGTGGTCCGGGCGGACGCTCCGTTCCGCGACGTGCCAGCCTCGCCGCATCACCTCGAACGTCTCGAGGTGCACGAAGCCGTGGGACGGCAGCGCGAGGACGAGCTGCTGCACCTGGATCGTCGTCGGCAGGTACGCGCAGCACACGGCGCCCGCCTCGAGCACCCCGTGGAGCGCGTCGAGCGGCGCCCACGGTTCCGGGAGATCGAGGACGGCTCGGTCGAAGCGTTCCTCCGACCCGCCGATCCCGGCGAGATCACCGAGCCGCAGCTCCAGATGGTCGGGGAGCTTCCCGAAGAACGCCTCGACGTTCTCGATCGCGCGATCCCGGTGCTCCGGCCGCTGCTCGTACGAGACCACCCGCCCGTCGGCGCCCACCGCACGGCACAGCGCGATCGTCAGGGCGCCCGACCCCGTCCCCGCCTCGACGACGCGCGCGCCGGGATGGATGTCGGCGTACGTCACGATCGGCCCGAGGTCCTTCGGGTACACGACCTGCGCGCCGCGCGGCATCTTCAGCACGTAGTCGGCGAAGCGCGGGCGGAACGCGAGCAGGACCATGCCGGCCGAGGTCTCGAACCGTGTGCCCTCGGCCCGACCCAGGACCTCGTCGTGCGCCAGCGAGCCGGAGTGGGTGTGGAACGTGCCGCCGGCCTGGAGCTTCACGAGGTACTGGCGGTCCCGCTGATCGACGAAGAGGACGCGCTCCCCCGCCTCGAAGGGGGCCCCCATCGCTCAGCGCGCCTCGACGCCGTAGAGCTCCGCCGGGAGCACCTCGTCGGCGAGCTCCTCGGCCTCCTGCCGCTCGTTCCCGCGCCCCCCGGCTCCGTCGGACCCGTCGCGCTGCGGCTCGGGCGTGACGAGCCGCCGCCCGAGGATCTGGGCTTGCGCACGACAGAACGCGCAGAAGCGCCCGGTGGTCGGCTGCCCGCACGAGGCGCACGTCGTGAGCTCGGCGTCGTCGGCCGCCGTGAAGAGCGCCCGGCCGCGATCGAGGTACCCGAACAGGAACTGCGACTTCGTGCCGGGCGACGTCGACTCGATCGCGTTCATCGCGTCCTTGTACCGGAGCTGGGTGTTGCCGGCGACGAGCGGACACTCCTCGACGACGTAGTCGATGCCGCGCAGGAACGCGTACGCCGCCGTCTCGAGCTCCGAGAGGCGGAAGAGCGGCTTGACCTTCTTCACCATGCCGTCCTTCGCCGGCAGCACGGGCGACTGCCGCGCGATGTACTCGGTCTGCCACCGGAGCGTGTTGCCCAGCAGGGTCGCCGCCTCGTCGTCCAGGTTGTGCCCGGTGGCGATCACGTCGTAGCCGCGGTCGAGGGCTGCCCTGTTGAACACGTATCGCTTCGACAGGCCGCAGACGGCGCACGTCGAACGCGAGCCCTTCCGGCCCGCGGTCGGGATGTCGAACCCGTAGTCCTCGGCGAGGTCGACCACGTGGAGGGTCGCGTTCCGGCTCGCCGCGAAGGCGCGGGTGACCTCGGCGGACCGGTCGGAGTAGCTGCCGATCCCGAGGCCCAGGTACAGCCCGTCGGCGGCGAAGCCGAGGTCGAGGAGCGTGTCCCACAGGGCGAGAGAGTCCTTGCCGCCCGAGACGGCGACGAGGACCCGTTCGTCGGCATCCAGCATGTGCCACTTCGCGATCGCTCGCTCGACCTGCCCGCGGAACACGTGCTCGAAGCATGCCCGGCAGTAGCCGGCGTTGTGTCGCCGCACCTCGATCACCGCCGGCGCGCCGCAGCGCGTGCATCTCATCGCTCCGCGCCTCCGCTGATCACCGGTCGGATCTCGATCTCCTCGCCGTCGTCGACGCGGGTCTCACGCGTGACGAGCTCCCCTGCACGGATCACGAGGACGGTGTCGGGGTTCACGCCGAGCTCGGCCAGCACGTCGCGCACGGCGCGGCCGCCCGCGACGTCGACCTCGCGGTCGGGGTTCCGGAGCCTGACCTTCACCGGCTCAGGCTAGCGCAGCCGCCCGGACCGCCGACGCACGGCGCGTGCGACCGCGACCCTCGCCCCCGCACCGGGCCGATCCGCAGGACCCGCGGATCACGGGAGGTCGTCGACGGGCAGCGGACGCGTTCCGAGCGTCACCTGCACGGTCTCTCGCTCGCCGTCGGAGCGCACGACGACGACGTCGACGACGTCCCCGGGACGAAGGTCCGCGAGGACCTCCTGGAGCCTGACCGAGGTATCGATCTCGCGTCCGTCGATCTCGAGGATCACGTCGCCCTGTTCGATCCCGGCTTCTTCGGCGGGGCCGTCACCGGTGGTTCCGAGGACGACGACGCCGTCCTCCACCGGCAGGTCGAGCTCGAACGCGACGTCGGCATCGTTGTCGCGCGTCGAGACGCCGAGGTACGCGGCCGCGGCGAGCGGCTCCTCGATCGACTCCTCGATGACGGGCTTCGCCCGGTCGATCGGGATCGCGAAGCCGATGTTCTCCGCGCCGTCGTTGCCGGCCGTGTTGATGCCGATGACCCGGCCCTGCATGTCGACGAGGGGGCCGCCGGAGTTCCCGGGATTGATCGCGGCGTCGGTCTGGATCACGCTCGGATACGTCCGGACGCCCTCGGGGCACGCCGATTCGGGGCACCCGGGATCCTGCGCCTGGATCGTGCGGTCCAGCGACGACACGATGCCGGTCGTCACGGTCGGGCCTCCTTCGAGCCCCAGGGCGTAGCCGAGCGCGACGACGCGTTGACCGAGGCGCACCGCGGTCGAGTCGGCCAGCGCGACGGTCGGCAGGGACGCGTCGGGCACATCGAGGACCGCGAGGTCGTTCTCGCAGTCGCCGCCGATCACCCGTGCGTCGAAGCGCTCGGGCCGCTCGTCCGACGACGAGACGATGATCCGCGAGGCCCCTTCGATCACGTGGCAGTTCGTCACGACCACACCGTCGGCGACCACGAAGCCGGTCCCCACGCCCTGGCCTTCGGTGAAATCGGCGCGGAACACGTCGGTCGTCACGCTGACGACCGACGGGAGCACCCGGTCCACGACGGCGGCCACGGGTTCGCGGCTCTTCGGGATCGGTTGGGAGCTCGACCGCAGCGACGTGCCGCTGGGCGACCCGGACGTCGCGCCGAAGTCCACGGAGCACGACGCGGCCGCGAGCGCGATCACGGCGGCGAGCAGGATGGTCCGGCGCATCGGGTCCTCCACGGGTCGTCACGACGGGAGCGGGAACACGCCCGTCATTCGACGGTACCCGTTCCGGGGTTCGCCGATGCGGCCCGAGGACGTGCAGACGTCGAGGGCGGCCTCCTGGAGGCCCCCTCGACGCCGGACGACGGAGCGGCTCAGCCCGCCTGCGCGGCGAGGGAGGCCGCCGGTCGCTCCTTCCGCGGATCGACGAAGGGGATCGCCGCCGTGCTTCCGGTCAGGTGCTCTCCGTCCTCGGTCTCGATGTCGAGCGTGGTCCCGGGCTCCGACAGCTCGATCGGGACCCAGACGTAGCCGATGTTCTTCTTCAACCCGGGCGACCAGACCGCGTCGGTCATGTGCCCGACGCGCGTGCCGTCCTTCGACACGGACCAGTACTCGGACATCTCGGCGCGCAGCTCGTCGCCGTCGAGCTCGATCCCCACGAGCTTGCGGTCGACACCCTTCGCGCGGAGCTCCTCGAGCGCGGCCTTGCCGATGTAGTCCTGTGGCTGCTCCTCGACGAGGCGCTCCAGGCCCATGACGTGGAACGGCGTGTCCGTGAGCCGGATGTCGGACCCGTAGTTGAAGATCCCGGCCTCGATCCGGCGCGCCTCGCACGGCGCGATCGGACGGATGCCGAACTCCTCGCCGGCGTTCGCGATGGCGTTCCAGAGGTCGTCGCCGCGGGACCCGTCGAGGAGGTTCACCTCGAAGCCGGGGATCGCGGTCCAGCCGGTCCGGCTGATGACGACCGGGATCCCGTCGATCTCGAACTCGTCGCACCAGTAGTACTTGATGTCGTAGATCGCGTCGCCCACGAGCTTCGCGAGCGTCTTCCCCGAGTCGGGCCCCTGCACCTGCATCGGATGCACGTCCGGAAGCGAGACCTCGACGTCGAGGCCGCTCGTGGCGGCCACGCCCAGCGCGTAGAGCCCCGCGTCGGAATCGGCGAGCTGCATCCACCACGTGTTCTCGCGGACGTGCAGGAGCACGGGGTCGTTCACGATGCCGCCGTCGGGACCCGTGACGAGCATGTACTTGCCCTGCTTCACCGCACACTTCGTGAGATCGCGACACGTGATCATGTCGATCAGACGGTCGGCGTCGGGCCCGGCGATCTGCACGGTCCGCTCGACCCCGACGTCCCACATCGTGACGGCGTCGTTCAGCGCCCAGTACTCGACCTCGGGGTCGTCGTAGTAGCCCGGCAGGTACATGTGGTTGTAGATGTCGTACGCGGTGCAGCCCGCGCGCAACGTCGCCTTGAAGAAGGGCGACTGCCGGTACCAGGGCCCGAAGTACAACGTGGCGCTCTTCGCGAGCATCTCCGGCCGTTCGTTCACCATCTCCGCGCTCCCCTGTCCGTCGTCGTGACGCACGGACGCGCCCCGACCCGAGCTGAATCATCGTTCAACCGACCGGCCCAGCGCAAGTCGAGATCGCGGCCAGCTCCTCCGGCGATGGCTGAACGGTGGTTCAGCGTACGCGCGCCAGGCGCGGTGGAACCGGAGGCGGCTCCTGACGTGACGAGGGCGCCCCTGGAGGGCGCCCTCGCTGCCGGAACCGCGATCCGTCAGGAAACGGGGATCTGCTTGCTCGGGTCGACGAACGGCATCGGGACCACCGTCGCGTTCCGCGTTCCCCATTCGGTCTCGACGGTGACCTGCTGGCCCTCGTTCGAGCGATCGACGGGGAGCCAGCAGAAGCCGATGTTCTGGCCGAGACGGGGCGAATGGATCGCCGACGTGACCTTCCCGACGCGGGCGCCGTCGATCAGCGCCGGCCACTTCACGTTGTTCAGCGCCGGGAACGGGTCGCCGTCGAAGGTGACGCCGTTGATCTTCTTCGAGACGCCCTGCTCCTTGATCCGTGCGTAGGCCGCGATCGAGATGCAGGCGTCCTCGCTCACGGTGTCGAGGTCGACGAGCCGGTCGAGCCCCAGCTCGAAGGCGTTCTCCTGGTACGTCATGTCGGCGCCCCAGTTGAAGATGGCGCCCTCGATCCGTCGGATGTCGCTGGGACCGGTCGGCTTGATGTTGAACTCCTGGCCGGCCTCCATGATCGCCTCGTAGACGTCGACGCCACGCGACGTGTCGGTCGTGTACACCTCGTAGCCGACCTCCGACGTCCATCCCGTGCGCGTCACGACGACGGGCACGCCGGCGATCTTCGCCTCGGTCCAGAAGTAGTACTTGAGGTCGAGGATGCTCTCGCCGAGCAGCTTCACCATGAGGTCCTTCGACTTCGGCCCCTGGACCTGCAGCGGAGCGACGTCGGCTTCCTGGATCGTCACGTCGAGATCCGGGTAGGCGTTCTTCAACCCACGAGCGAAGAGCAGGGCGTCGCTCGACGCGAGCGCGAACCAGAACGTGTTCTCGTCCATCCGGGTCAGGACGGGGTCGTTGATGATGCCGCCGTCGCTGTCGCAGATGAGGACGTACTTCGCCTGGCCGACGGCGCACTTCGAGAGGTCGCGCGGCGTGAGCAGCTGCGCGAACCGGAAGCCGTCGGGGCCGCTGATCTCGAGGCACCGCTCGACCGAGACGTCCCAGAGCGTCACGTCGTTCAAGAGGGCGTCGAACTCGTTCTCGAACGAGTCGAAGCGGATCGGGAAGTACATGTGGTTGTAGACCGTGAAGCCCTTCGGTCCGTACCTCTGCGTGGCCTCGTAGTAGGGCGTCCGTCGGTTCCGGGCGCCACGCTGCACGAGGCTCATGTCGAACGGCTCAGCCATGCACCACTCCTCTCATCGGATCTGGTCGTCGGACCTGGTCGTCGATCCGGTCGTCGGATATCACCATGACGGCACCGGATGTGCATGCCGCGTCGGACGAACGGGCCGTATCGTCCGTAGCCGCCCGAACCGCCGCAACGGCGACCGCTGACCATCGGTCAAGGCGCGCCGGTCAGACGGCGTGTTCGGCGAGCTCGTGCACCTGGGGCGGCTGGCTCGCGCGGCCGTCGAGGTAGCCCTGGGCGACCATCGCCATGAACACGTGGACCTCGTCCTCGCTGTACGCGAACGGTCCCTGACGGAAGCCCGCGCTGCGGAGGCCCCGCGTGACGGACTCGCACGCCGCCCAATCCTCTCCGTTCGTGACGTCCCAGAACTCGCGCGCGTACTCCGGTGAGAAGCCCTGGAGTTCACGGGCCTCGGGGGGGAACAGCCACAGGCACTCGACCCGGCTCTCGCTCGGTCCGATCGGTTCGATCCGGTGCGTCATCACGTAATCGGGATGCAGGCTGATCAACAGGTTCGGGAAGAGGCCGAAGTAGAAGACCTGCCGTGCCTGGTCGTCGTCGAGGCCGCGGATCCGCACGCCGTGGGACTCGCCGGTGAGCGACATCGTCCGCGCGAAGTCCTTGAGCCACATGTTGCCGCCGACCCAGAGGCCGTCGTGGGGGAAGTTCTCACCGCTGTCGACCGGCGTCACCTCGCACAGCGCCGGGTGGATCGACGGACAGTGATAGCACTCGTGGTAGTTCTCGGTGATCGTCTTCCAGTTCGCGCGGATCACATAGTCGTGGCCGGCCGCGACGAACATCCGGTCGATCTCCCAGGGAGCGAGCAGCGCGTCGAGGTTGCCCACGTACGTCTCGAACGGCGCTGCGTCGCCGCTCGCGTTGAGGAAGATCCAGCCGTTCCAGAGCGCCAGCCGAGCCTCGATCAAGGGGTGGTCGGCCTTGTCGAAGCCGGGCATGTCACCGAAGCGCGGTGCGCCCTGGAGCCGTCCGTCGAGCCCGAACACCCAGGCGTGGTACGGGCACTTGATCGCGCGCAGGTTCCGCTGCTCGCCGGGCTCGAGGAGCTCGTGGCCGCGGTGACGACACGTGTTCGAGAACGCCCGCAGCATGCCGTCGTGCCCGCGGACCACGAGGACGCCCTCGTCTCCGACGCGGAACGCCCGCTGGTCGCCGGCCGTCGAGAGATCGTCGGCGCGGCCGACGCACACCCAGCCGGCCGCGAAGAAGTGCTCCGTCTCCCACGCGAAGACGTCCTCGGACGTGTAGGCCTGCGCCGGCAACGTCCGGGCGGCCGGCAGCGTCGGCGCCAGCACGGGACGCAGGAGCGCGGGATCGATCGGGCTCGTCGTGGGTCGGGACATGGAGACACCTCCTCGTGATCCGGGACGTGCGATCGGGACGTGCGATCCGGACGCGTTCGGTGGGAACGGACCGAGGTTATCCCGGTCTCCCGTCTGACCTGCACCGATGGTTGACCGGAGGTCGACGACCGGAGGTCAGTCGGACGCCTCAGGCGTCGTCCGACGCGAACACGCGCTCGCCTTCGACATACGTCAGCTGCACGCGAGCGCTCGAGATCTCGTCGGCCGGATGCGCGAAGAGGTTCCGGTCCAGGACCACGAGGTCGGCGTACTTGCCCTCCTCGACCGAGCCGGTCACGGCGTCGAGGTGGTTGACGTAGGCGGACCCGATCGTGAAGCCCGCGATCGCCGTCGGAAGGTCGATCCGCTCGTCGGGCAGGAAGACCGTGTCGTCGTCGACGCGGTACGGGTAGTCCGCCGGCATCCGCCGGTTGACGCCGACGTGGATCTCCTCCAGCGGATCGGCCGTCGAGACCGGCCAGTCGCTGCCCATCGCGAGCATCGCGCCGTGGCGAAGCAGGGAGCGGAACGGGTACTGCCACGTCCAGCGGGGCTCGCCGAGGAACGGGATCGTGAGCTCGTCCATCTGTGCCTCGTGCGCCGCCCAGAGCGGCTGCGCGTTCGCGACCGCGCCGAGCTCGCGGAACCGCGGCAGATCGTCGGGATGCACGACCTGGATGTGCGCGAGGTGGTGCCGTCCGTCGGACCATCCGTTCGCGCGTCGCGCGGACGCGATGGCGTCGAGCGCTTCGCGGACCGCTCGCTCGGCGAGCGCGTGGAAGTGCACCTGGAAGCCCATCGCGTCGAGGCGCGGAACCGCTTCGTCGAGGATCTCGGGATCGACGAACGAGATGCCTCGGTTGTCGGTCGCGCGTCCGTCGGCGCCGAGGTACGGCTCGAGCACGGCGGCGGTGAAGTTCTCGCAGACACCGTCCTGCATGATCTTCACGCTGGTCGGTGAGAAGCGTCCGGCGGGCCCCCTGGCCCGCCGCTCGGCGAGCGCATCGATCTGCTCGAGTCCCTTCGCGCGGTCCCACCACAGGGCTCCGATCACCCGCGCCTTCAGCGAGCCGTCAGCGCCCGCGTGGAGGTAGGCCTCGAGGTTCCGCATCTCGCCGGCCACGTCGACGATCGCGTCTTGCCACGCGGTCACGCCCCATCCGAGCATGGCGCGCTGGCCCTCGAGGAGACCCTCGATCATCTCCTCGTCGGTGGGCTCCGGCGCCAGGTCACCGACGAGCGAGCCCGCACCCTCGTGGAGCGTCCCCTGGGGCTCCCCCTGCGCGTCCCGCTCGATCCGGCCGTCGCGCGGATCCGGCGTGTCCCGCGTGATGCCGGCGAGCTTGAGCGCGACGGAGTTCACCCACGTGCTGTGGCCGTCGCGGTTCGGCAGGCACACCGGCCGATCCGGCACGATCTCGTCGAGGAGATCCTTCGACGGGGTGCCGTTCGGGAAGGCGTCCATCGCCCATCCCCCGCCCAGGATCCACGGCACATCGGGGTTCGCCTCCGCGTACGCCCGGATCGCGTCGACGTATCCGTCGGCGGTTCCGAGGTCGTGGAGCTCGCACCGGAGCCGGTCGAGCCCTCCGGCGACCGGATGCACGTGCGCGTCCTGGAACCCAGGGAGCAGCATGCGCCCGCCGAGGTCGACGACCTCCGTCCGGTCGCCGCGGAGCTCGGCGATCGTGTCGTCGGACCCCACGGCGACGATCCGTCCGTCGCGGACCGCGACCGCCTGCGCCCATCGCCGAGCCGCGTCGACGGTGTAGACCGCACCGTTGACGAAGATCAGATCCGCCGCGCCGTTCCGGCTCACCCGCCGCCTCCTCCCACGTCGCCCGATCGCCTCGCGCGAGCGGCGAGGACCGCCGCAGGATAGCCTCGCGGCCGCCGCGACGGAACCCGCTCAGGCCAGCTCGACGAGGTCCAGGTACCCGTCGTCCCAGAGGTCCCGATCGCCGTCGGGCATCAGCAGCACGCGGTCGGGCTGCAGCGCCCCGACGAACCCGGCGTCGTGGCTCACGATCACCATGGCGCCCGGCCAGTCACGGAGGGCGTCGGCGACCGCGTCGCGCGACGGCGGATCGAGGTTGTTCGTCGGCTCGTCGAGCAGCAGGAGGTTGTAGCGGCCGGCGACGAGCTGCGCCAGCGCCAGCTTCGTCTTCTCGCCACCGCTGAGGGTGCCGGCGTCCTGGAACGCCTTGTCGCCGGGGAGCCCGAACATGCCGAGGATCGACCGGAGCGTCTGGTCGTCGGCCGCGCTCTCGGCCTTCATGTGGGCGAGGACGGCGCGCCCCTCGTCGATGCCCTCGTGCTCCTGCGCGTAGTACCCGGCGCGGACGTCGTGGCCGAACCGGACGTGTCCCCCGTCGGGGTGCGAGCGGCCCGCGAGGATCCGCAACAGGCTCGTCTTGCCCGCGCCGTTGAGACCGAGGATCAAGATCCGCTCTCCACGCCCGAGATCGAACGACACGTCGCGGAACACCGGCGGCCCGCCGTACCCCTTCGTCACCGCATCGACGACCAGCACCTGCCTGCCGCAATGCGGGGGCTCGGGGAAGCGGAACCGCACCGTCCGCTCGCGCGATGGTCCGTCGACCCGATGGGCCTCGAGGCGGGCCCGTCGCGAATCGAGCGACTTCGCGACGCGCGCGCGTTTCGCGGTCTGCCCGCGCATCGAGTCGGCGAGGGTCCGCAGTCGCCGGATCTCGGCGTCCTGACGCTCAGCGAGCTTCGCGAGACGCGCCTCGTCCGCCGCGCGCGCAGCCCGGTACTCCGAATAGGTGCCGCGGTACTCCACGGGCGGGCCGTCGCCGAGATGCACGATCCGGGTGATCGACGCGTCGAGGAGCGCGATGTCGTGGCTCACGACGAGCAAGGCGCCGCGATACGACGTCAGGAACCGCATCAGCCACGCCTTCGCGTCGACGTCGAGGTGGTTCGTGGGCTCGTCGAGGAGGAGGAGATCCGAGCCACCGAACAGGATCCTCGCGAGCTCGAGGCGCCGTCGTTCGCCGCCGGAAAGGGTGTGCACCGGCAGCGCGAGCCGGTCCTCCGGCAGGCCGAGACCGTGGGCGATCGCCTTGGCGTCGGCCTCGGCGCGGTAGCCGCCCAGCGTGCGGAACTCCTCCTCGAGCCGGGCGAAGCGGGCGACGTGACGGTCGCTCGACGACTCCTCGAGCTGGACCCTCGACGTCTCCAGCCGGCGAGCGAGGTCCACGAGTCCGCGCGCCTCGAGGACGTGCTCGAGACCACTGGCGGCGTCGTCGGCGCGATGCCGACGAGGGTCCTGCCGTAGATAGCCGACCGAGCCGCGCCGGACCACGCTGCCTCCGGCCGGGGTCAGCTCGCCCGCGAGCACCCGCAGGGTGCTCGTCTTGCCGGCTCCGTTGCGCCCGACGACGCCGACCTTGTCGCCCGGCCGCAGCGCCAGACGCAGGCCCTCGACGACGGAGCGGCCGCCGACCTCGACGACGAGGTCATGGACCTCGAGCGGCGGCGCGCCGGAGCGCGGAGCGGCGACGGGAGTGGTACGAGCCATCTGCGTTGGACCTCCTCGGGGGTGCGGAACGGGCCGCGACGCCGCGGCCGGATGGGACACGAGGAGCGTCCGTCAGCTCATGCGGGACGGAGTCTACACGCGGAGGCGGCGGACCCGGGCCCGTCAGGTCTCGCGGCCCGTGAGCTCCGGAGCGATGGAACGCAGGTCGACCACCCTGGGTGGCGACGACGCGTCCGTTCCGGCGACGAGCGTGTACGCGTTCGCGAGGTGCTCGACCGCGACGGGGTTCGCGGAGCCCACGAGCCTTCCGATCCGATGCAGGATCGCGAGGCGAACCTCGGCGCTCGCGTCCCGGATCTCCCTCGCCTGCTGCGCTTCGTGGATCGATCGCCGCATCGCTCGCCCTCGTCCGTCTCAGCGGTCGTCCTGAGCCTAGGGCGAGGCGACGCCCCGCACATCGGCCGCGCGGTGGCGGGCGGAACGACCGACACCGACCCGGCCGAACGACGAGGTGACCGGGTGCCGATTTGCCTTGTGTCGGAGGGGGGACTTGAACCCCCACGCCCATCGCTGGGCACTAGGCCCTCAACCTAGCGCGTCTACCAGATTCCGCCACTCCGACGCGAGACCGATGCTAGCAACCCGATGAGGTCAGCCTTCCCACTGCCACGCGAGCCAGAACGTGCAGAGGCCGAACACGATCGCCGTCGCGACGGTGATCTTGTCGAGCCGTCGCTCGAGGGCCGTGCCGCCGGACAGGCTCGAGCTGCCGCCGAACATGTCGGACAGGCCACTGCCCTTCCCGGAGTGGAACAGGATCGTCGCGATCAGGAAGATCGCCGCGATCACCTGGATCACGATGATGATGGTGTTCAGCATTCGGGCAGCCTTCTAGCGCTCGCGGACGGGGTCCCCGGGGGCACCTGGAAGCCTACGCTCCTGCAGCGGGAAGTGGCACGCCGCGACCTGGCTCGGCCAGGACTTCTGAGTGAGGAGCGGCTCCTCCTCGGAGCAGATCGGCATGTGGTCCTCGCCGAGCCCCTGTTCCGCTGCC
>DATHTO010000140.1:0-1707 GCA_035463115.1 Actinomycetota bacterium
GGAACGACGCGGCCAGCGCGGAGATGAGGACCGCGCCGGCGAGCGCGGTGCCGATCGACGCGCCGAGCTGCGTGCCCGTGTTCTGGAGCCCGCCGACCTCGCCGCTCAGCTCGTCCGGCACCGCCGACACGGTCACGGCGCCGAGCTGCGAGGCGATCGCGCCGATGCCGGCGCCCGCGAGCAGCAGGGGGAAGGTGACGATCTCCGGCCCCGCGCCGTAGTCGAGCAGCGCGACGAGCAGGACGAGGCCCGCGAACAGCGAGAGGAACCCGGCCCGGATCACGCGCCGCGGCGACGCGTTCGGGAAGACCTTCGGGACGCCGACCGCAAACAGGAGCAGCATGAGCGAGAGCGGCAGCAGCCGGACACCCGTGGCAACGGCCGACAGGCCGAGCGCGACCGAGAGGAACAGCGGCACGACGAAGAAGACCCCGGCCTGCACGAGGAAGAGGAAGAGGAAGAGCGTGACCCCGTTCCGGAGCTGGAGGTTCCGCAGGAGCGACGGGTCGATGAGCGCTCCGCGGCCGCGCTCGAGCTGCCGGCTCTCCCACGCCAGGAAGAGCATGAGCGTGACCCCGCCGCCGAGCATGAGCCAGATCACCGGCGAGAGCCCGAGCCACCCGGGAGCGTCGGGCTTCGGCTGCACGAAGCCCCACGAGCCCGAACGGAGGATGCCGAACACGATCAGCCCGAGACCGGCCGCCGACAGTGCCGTGCCGACGAGGTCGAGCCGCACGCCCTTCTCCGCCGGCCTGTCGTTCATCCGCCTTGTCAGCGCCAGGATCGCGACCACGATCAGCACCTCGCCCGCGAACACCCAGCGCCACGAGGCATAGGTCGTGAACGCGCCGCCGATGACCGGTCCGAGCGCCGCCGCGATCGCGCCCGCCGCGGCCACGAGCCCGTAGGCGCGCGGGCGGTCGGGGCGACCGAAGTTGCTAGCGACGAGCGCGACGATCGCCGGCATGATCAGCACCGCCCCCAGGCCCTCGAGGAACGACCAGCCGACGATCAGCACCGTCAGGTTCGGGGCCAGCGCCGTTGTGAAGGACCCGCACGCGTAGATCACGCATCCGATCGCGAACGCACGCTTGCGGCCGATGATCTGCCCGATCTTCCCGCCGGTGATCATGAGCGACGCCATCACGAGCGTGTAGAGCGTGATCGCGGTCTGGATCCCCGTCACGGACGTCCCGACGTCCTCGGCGACCGTCGCGATCGCAGTGTTCATCACCGTCGTGTCGAGCGCCATCACGAACTGGCCGGTCGCCAGCGTGAGCAGGACGATCCCTGCTCCGCCGGCGGCCCGGCCTACCGCTTCGTCCGTCACGACAGCCGCCTCCTCAGCCCGCCGCGCCCCGGTCGAGCCGTGCCTCGATCGCCTCGAGCCGCTCGTCGAGGCGGCGGAGGAGCGCGCGGATCTCGTCGTCGCTCTCCTCGCGCAGGGCATCAAGGCGCTCCCGCTCGCCGCTCTGCTCGTTCGACACGAACATCGACGTGACGGTGGCGGTCAGGAAGGCGAGAAACGTGACCCCGAAGATGATCGTGAACGCGCCTACGACGCGCCCCCATGGCGTCGTCGGGACGACGTCCCCGTAGCCGACCGTGCCGAGGGTGACGACGGCCCACCACATCCCCTCGCCGACCGAGTCGAAGTTGTTCGGCGCGATCACCCGGACGAGGACGCCGACGCCCATCGCGAGCAGG
>DATHTO010000141.1:0-1600 GCA_035463115.1 Actinomycetota bacterium
GCTCCGATCGGGAGGGTCACCGCCGGCGCGTGGTCGCCGCGCCTCGAGCGGAACGTCGGCTACGCGTGGGTCCCGGCGAGCCACATGGACACCGGCACCGAGCTCGCGATCGACTCGTCGGCGGGGGAGCGGACCGCGACCGTCACGGCCATTCCGTTCGTCGACCCCCAGAAGCGGATCCCCGCGGCGTCGTGAGCGACGAGCCCGGCTCCGTCAGCTTCGACCGAGCGGCGGCGTACTACGATCGCACGCGGATCACGGACCCCGTGGTGCTCATCGAGACCGTGGACCTCCTCGAGCGCGAGCTCTCGGGTCGCGGCCGCGTCCTCGAGGTCGGCGTCGGAACCGGGGCCCTCGGCGTCCCGCTGGCGGAGCGAGGGATCGACCTCGTCGGGATCGACCTCTCGCCGGCCATGCTCGCGCAGCTCCGCCGGAAGTCCGTCACGCTCCCCGTCGTCGTCGCCGATGCGACGGCGATGCCGTTCCCGGCCGACTCGGTCGGGGGCGCGTACGCACGGTGGGTCCTCCATCTGATCCCGGAGTGGCGGCGGGCGGTCGACGAGATCTGCCGCGTCGTCGCGTCCGGCGGCGTCGTGTCGATCGAGCCGGGCGGCTACCGGGGCGACTGGCGCGAGATGTGGGAGCGGATGGAGCTCGAGCTCGGACCCAGCGTCCGCAACGTCGGTCTCCAGGTCGACGGCGACGACTTCGGTGAGCTCGACGCGGCGTTCGCACGCCACGGCGCGCGAACGCGTGCCAGCGTCACGTTCGTCGACGTGCGGAGCGACGAGACCCTGAGCGCCTTCTTCCGGCAGGCGCGCGAGCGGTCGTTCTCGTGGACCTGGCGTGTCGACGAGGCGGCGCTCCGCCGTGCCGTCGACGCCGTCGAGGCGTGGGCCCGTGAGCGCTACGGGGATCTCGACGCGGTCGGGAGCCGCATGCAGATGCGGTGGCGCACCTACGACCTGCCATGAACGCCTCGAGCCGCCTGCGACCTCCGGCCTGCCGCGGAGGACAACGTCCGGTATCCTCGTCGGCACCCTGAGCAGGGGTTCCGTTCCGCGCGTTCCCGAAGGGAGGTTCCTCGTGCCGATCACACAGGTCGACAAGATCTGGATGGACGGCGAGCTCGTGGACTGGCGTGACGCCAACGTCCACGTGCTGTCGCACGCGCTGCACTACGGCAGCGGTGTCTTCGAGGGCATCCGGGCGTACGAGACGGTACGGGGCGCCGCGGTGTGGCACCTCGACGAGCATCTCCGGCGCCTGTTCCGGAGCGCGAAGCTCTACCACATGGATCTCCCGTTCACGCACGAGGAACTCGTAGACGAGGTCAAGGAGACGATCCGCGAGAACAGGCTGCGCGCCTGCTACATCCGTCCGCTCGCGTTCCGCGGGTACGGCGAGATGGGCGTCAATCCGCTCCACGCGCCGATCAACGTGATCGTCGCGGTCTGGCCGTGGGGCACGTACCTGGGTGAGGATGCCCTCGAGAACGGCGTCCGCATCAAGATCTCGAGTTGGCGACGGAATTCCCAGAACTCGCTGCCGGCCGGGGCGAAGGCGACCGGGCAGTACATCAACAGCGTCCTCGCGAAGG
>DATHTO010000142.1:0-4466 GCA_035463115.1 Actinomycetota bacterium
GCCTCTCGCGCTTCCGCTTCGTCCTCGACTTCGAGCGGCCGCGCGTCTGGGGCGTGCCCGTGCCGTTCTTCGGCGTCGTCATGGGCCGCTCGATGCAGGAGGAGGCCGAGGGCCTCAAGGAGCACGTCGAGGCGGCGTCCGGCCCTCGGCGCTAGGGTTCTGCCTCCCCACCCGAGGAGCCCGATGTACTACTTCGCCGGAGCCGCCGTCATCTACGTCGCCCTGTCGATCGTCTTCATCGCCGACGTCCTGCGCAACGACGAGCTCGCGACGTGGGGCAAGGCGGTGTGGATCGCCGCGCTCCTCTTGACGCCCGTGCTCGCGTGGCCGGTGTACGGGATTATGCGGCTCCGCCAGCGACGCGGCCTCTGAGGCGCGTGGAGGAGGCGCTCCACGCCTGGTACGCGCGGCACGGCCGCGCCCTTCCGTGGCGGAGAACGAGCGACCCGTATGCGATCCTCGTCTCCGAGGTGATGGCGCAGCAGACGCAGGTCGCCCGCGTCGTGCCTCGGTGGGAGGAGTGGATGGAGCGGTGGCCGACGGTCGAGGCGCTGGCCGCCGCGCCGCTCGCGGACGTGATCCGCGCCTGGCAGGGGCTCGGCTACAACCGGCGAGCGGTCGCGCTGCACCGAGCGGCCGGCGTCGTCGCCCGTGAGGGGTGGCCGGAGGACCTGACCGCGCTTCCGGGCGTGGGCCGCTACACCGCCGACGCGGTCGCCGCCTTCGCGTTCGGGCTCGACGTGCTCCCGGTCGACGTGAACGTCCGGCGCGTCCGCGAGCGCACGGGCGCCGCGTTCTCCCCCGCGGCGGGGCAGGCGCTCATGGATCTCGGGGCGACCGTGTGCCTCGCTCGCATCCCGCGTTGCGAGAGGTGCCCGCTCGCGGAAGCGTGCCCGTCGCGCGGACGGCGCTACGAGCCGGAGCGCAGGCAGGGCCCGCTCGAGGGCTCGTTCCGCGCGCGCCGGGCGCGCGTGCTGCGGGCGGTCGCCGCCGGCGAGACGGTCGTGGACTACGCCGAGGCGGTCGAGTCCCTCGCCCGGGACGGCCTCGTCGACGTCGACCGCGGGCGCGTCGCGCTCCCCGGCTAAGGGGTTCGGACGGGCCCGCGCACGCGGTGAGCCTACGGCGGACCCGGCCGCGCGGTTCTAGACCAATGGGCGGTTGTCCAATAGAGCAAAGCCGCATACGTTGAGTCGGTTCCAACCAGGTTTCAACAGGTTCTGCCGCGACGAGAGAAGGGGTGTGCCGTGAGCTCGAAGGAGACTGCGCCGGGGGACCAGACGTCGAACGGTGCGCGGAGGCGCGCCGCGGCCCTGCTGCTCACGGCCCTCGGGGTGGCGACGCTCGCCTTCGCCGGCTCGGTATCCGCGCAGGCGACGGACACCGTCACGGCCACGCTCGTGCAGACGATCCAGACGTCGGCATACGCCCCTTCGAGCCCGGACCCCTCGGGAATCGTCTACGTCGCGGCGACCGACCGCTTCATCGTCGCCGACTCCGAAGTGGACGAGATGACCTCGTACCAGGGCTTCAACCTCTACGCCGGAACCCGGACGGGCTCCGGGCAGGGAACGGGCACGACGCTCGTGCACGGGATCAAGGAGCCGGCCGGGCTCGGCTACAACCCCGCCGACGAGACGCTGTACGTCTCGGACGACGACGCGGACCGGGTCTCCATGATCCGGCCCGGCCCCGACGGCGTGCACGGGACGGCCGACGACGCGGTCACGCACCTCGACACGGCGGCCTTCGGGAGCCTCGACCCCGAGGGGGTCGAGTACGACACCGCGACCGGTCACCTGTTCGTCTGCGACGGCGTCGGAATCGAGATGTACAGGGTCGATCCCGTCGACGGGATCTTCGGGAACGGCAACGACGTCGCCACGAGCTTCGACCTCGCGCAGTTCGGCGCCCGCGACTGCGAGGGCGTCGGGATCGACCAGCGAAGGGGGCTCCTCCTCGCGATCGACCCGAGCACGAGGCTGATCTACGAGGTCACCCGCCAGGGCGCCCTCGCGCGCCTGGTCGACCTGAACGGGATCCCGGTCGGAAACGGAAGGAACCTCGCGTCCGTCACGCTCGCGCCGAGCTCGAACCCGAACGACGACCCGGCGATCATGAGCTACTGGGTCGCCGACCGCCAGAGGGACAACGAGGACGATCCGAGCGAGAACGACGGCCTGCTCTACGAGCTCGCCGCGCCGGGTGAGCCGCACGCGGGCCCGACGGTCGTCCTGACGTCGCCCGCGGCCGGGTCGACGGTCTCGGGAACCACCCCCGTCGAGGCGACGGCGACGGCTCCCGACGGGGTCGCGCAGGTCGAGTTCTTCGTCGGCAGCTCGAGCATCGGCGTGGATACGAACGGAGCCGACGGCTGGTCGGTCTCGTGGAACACGAACACGACGCCGGACGGGATGCGGACGCTGCGGGCGACGGCGACCGACACCGCCGGTCGAACCGCCGACAGCACCGTCACCGTCCGTGTGAGCAACAACACCGCCGTGCTTGCCGCCGACGACTTCGAGCGGACCGTCCCGCTCGGGCAGAACTGGGGCGGCTGCTGGACCCGGGCCGGCTCGCCGCACGACGTCTACAGCGTGAGCGGCGGCGTCGGCCGGGTGGCCCCGACGAACACGACGACGGGGATGCAGGTGTGCAACGGCGTCAGCGCCGCCGACGTCGACCTCCGCGGGCTCTTCACGTGGAGCAGCGACCCGGCGGGCACGAACCTCTTCCCGGCCGGGCTGATGGGGCGCTACGCGGACGCGACGAACTTCTACGCGGCCCAGCTCCGGGTCGAGAACGCGACGCCCGGGACGCTCCGCGTGGACATCCGGCGCCATCTCGCGGGCGTCTCCAACGCGCTCTCGACGACGACCGTGGCGACGGGCTTCACGCCCGGGACGCCCATCTGGCTCAGGTTCCAGGTCGAGGGCACCGCGCTCCGCGTGAAGGTCTGGCGCGCGAGCGACGCAGAGCCCACCGCGTGGACGTCCGAGCGCACGGACGCGAACATCACGGCGCCCGGCCTCGTCGGCTACCGGTACTCGACGGGCGGAGCCGCGACGTCCGCGCCGACGGTCACGATCGACGACTTCGAGGCCCGGTCGCTCGGCGTCGTCGAGCCGCCGCCGGAGGAGCTCGCGGTCACGTTGACGTCTCCTGCCGCGGGCGCGACGGTCTCCGGCGTCGTTCCCGTCACGGCCGACGCGTCGCCTGCCGGCGTCGTCACGAGCGTCGAGTTCCTCGCCGACGGGATCGCCATCGGGACGGACGCCGACGGGAGCGACGGCTGGTCGGTCCAGTGGGACACGACCTCGATCGCCCAGGGCACGCGCTCGCTGACCGCCGTCGCACGCGACGCGGCGGGTAACTCCGCGGTCTCCGCGGCGGTCGGCGTCTCCGTGCTGAACGACGCGACGCCGCCCGTCTCGGCGATCGCCTGCAACGGCACCGCCTGCTCGGCCGGCTGGTACAGGGGCCCGGTCGCCGTGACGCTCTCGGCCACCGACGCGGGCTCGGGCGTGGCGGCGATCCGCTACACGCTCGACGGCTCGGAGCCGACCGCGTCGAGCTCGCTCTACACCGGGGCGTTCACCGTCTCCGCGACGACGACCGTCCGCTTCCGGGCGTGGGACAACGCCGGCAACGTGGAGGCGACGCGCCTGCAGGCGATCCGGATCGACACCACTCCGCCGACTGTTGCGGTCACGAGCCCCACCAGCGGCTCGCTGGTGACGAAGACCATCCAGCTCCAGGCCGCCGCGTCCGACGTCGGCTCGGGCGTGGCGTCGGTGACCTTCTACGTCGACGGAGCGGCCGTCGGAACCGCCCTGACGGTTCCGTACCGGATCGGCTGGAACCCGAAGAAGTACGCGAACGGCAGCCACACGATCACGGCGGTCGCCACCGACGTCGCCGGCAACACGACGACGTCCGCGGCGATCGTGATCACCACCGGCGCGGCCCGTTAGGACTCGCCCGCGCCGAGGCCGTCGTCCTGGGCGCGGGCGAGCAGGACGACCGCGTGGGCCGCGAGGCCTTCGCCCCGGCCGGTGAAGCCGAGGCCGTCCGTCGTCGTCGCACGGACGGAGACGCGGTCGGCCGGCACGCCGAGCGTCTCGGCGAGGCGGGCCTCCATCCGGCCGCGGACCGGCGCGATGTGAGGTCGCTCGCCGACGAGGACGCAGTCGGCGTTCACGAGCTCCCAGCCGCCTTCGCGGACGACCGCGTAGGCGTGCTCGAGGAAGCGGAGCGACGACGCGCCCGCCCACTCCGGATCGCCGGACGGGAAGAGCGTTCCGATGTCGCCCTCGCCGGCGGCGCCGAGCAGCGCGTCCACGAGCGCGTGCGTCAGCACGTCGCCGTCCGAGTGACCGACGAGGCCCCGCTCCCCCGGCAGCTCGATCCCGCCGAGGAAGAGCGGCACGCCGTCGTCGAGCGCGTGCGCGTCGACGCCGATCCCC
>DATHTO010000143.1:0-31423 GCA_035463115.1 Actinomycetota bacterium
TCGAGGAACGGCTCAAGGCCGTCCTGGAGGAAATCAAGAGCTCCGAGGGCCAGATCGTCACCTTCATCGACGAGCTGCACACGGTCGTCGGCGCCGGCGCGGCCGAGGGCGCGATGGACGCGGGCAACATGCTCAAGCCCATGCTGGCCCGCGGCGAGCTGCGCATGGTCGGCGCCACCACGCTGGACGAGTACCGCGAGCACATCGAGAAGGACGCCGCCCTGGAGCGCCGCTTCCAGCCGGTGCTGGTCGGCGAGCCCAGCGTGGAGGACACGATCGGCATCCTGCGCGGGCTCAAGGAGCGCTACGAGGTGCACCACGGCGTCCGCATCCAGGACCCGGCGCTCGTCGCCGCTGCCGTGCTCTCGGATCGCTACGTCACCGGCCGGTTCCTGCCCGACAAGGCGATCGACCTGGTGGACGAGTCGGCGAGCCGGCTGCGGATCGAGATCGACTCGATGCCGGTCGAGATCGACGAGGTCGAGCGTCGGATCCGCCAGCTCGAGATCGAGAAGGCCGCGCTGTCGAAGGAGTCCGACGAGGCCTCGCGCGAGCGGCTCGACCGGCTCGAGGCGGAGCTCGCGGATCTCCAGGAACGCAGCGCCGGCATGCAGGCGCACTGGCACCGCGAGAAGGAGCTGATCGACCAGATCCGCGAGCGCAAGCAGCAGATCGAGGATGCCCGGATGCAGGCCGAGCGCGCCGAGCGAGAGGGCAACCTCGAGCGCGCCGCCGAGCTGCGGTACGGCACGCTCGTCGAGCTCGAGAAGCAGCTCGAGGCCGACAACGCGGCGCTTGAGGACCTCCAGCGTGAGCAGAAGATGCTGAACGAGGAGGTCACCGAGGAGGACGTCGCCGCGGTCGTCTCGACGTGGACCGGCATCCCGGTGAGCCGCCTGATGGAGGGCGAGATGCAGAAGCTCGTCCACCTCGAGGAGGCGCTGCACCAGCGCGTCGTCGGCCAGGACGAGGCCGTCGAGGCGGTCGCGAACGCGATCCGCCGCTCCCGCGCGGGGCTGTCCGATCCGAACCGACCGATCGGCTCGTTCCTGTTCCTCGGGCCGACGGGTGTCGGCAAGACCGAGCTCGCGCGCGCGCTCGCGGAGTACCTGTTCGACGACGAGCGCGCGATCGTGCGCGTCGACATGAGCGAGTACCAGGAGCGGCACACGGTCTCGCGGCTCGTGGGCGCCCCGCCGGGCTACGTCGGCTACGAAGAGGGCGGCCAGCTGACCGAGGCGATCCGCCGACGTCCGTACAGCGTCGTGCTGCTCGACGAGCTCGAGAAGGCGCACGGCGACGTCTTCAACATCCTGCTACAGCTGCTCGACGACGGACGCCTCACCGACGGTCAGGGTCGGACGGTCGACTTCCGGAACACGATCGTGATCATGACGTCGAACCTCGGGTCGGCGGTGTTCCGAGAGGGAGGCCTCTCCCGGGAGAAGCAACGCGACGCCGTCCTCGACGATGTGCGCGCCACCTTCCGTCCGGAGTTCGTGAACCGGATCGACGAGATCGTCGTGTTCGAGCCGCTGACGCGCGACCACATCCGCGAGATCGTCGACATCCAACTCGGGGACCTCCGCAGGCGCCTGGAGGAACGGAAGATCGGCCTCGAGCTGACCGAGGCGGCGCTCGATCTCCTCGCGAGCGAGGGGTACGACCCCGCGTTCGGCGCGCGCCCGCTGAAGCGTCTGATCCAACGGGAACTGCAGGATCCGCTCGCGATGAAGCTCCTCGCCGGCGAGCTCCGTGACGGCCAGGTGGCCCGGATCGACGCCGATCACGGCGACCTCGACATCAGCGTCGGCTGACGAGCGGATCAACCCTGCGTCCGTTCGGGCCGAGACTGAACGGATGGAGGTCGTCCTGTGGCTGTTCGCGCTGCTCGCCGTCGCGATCGTCGGCGGCTGGCGATCGATCCGGTGGCGCTCGCGGCAGCGGCACCTGATGCTCCTGAGCGAGCGGGCGGGCCTGCGGTTCTCGCCCGTCGACCTCGGCGGCGCCGCGGCGTGGATGCCGTTCCGCTGGGTCCTGCGTGGGAACTGGGTGGGCGCCGAGAACGTCGTCGCGTACGACGGCGACGACGTCCACGCGTTCGACCTCGTCGTCGAGGAGTGGTCGTCGCGGGACGACGTTCGGCCGCCGACGAAGCGGTACTCGTGCGCGGTCGCGCCCGTCGACGGAGGGTGTCCACGGATGCTGATCCGGCCGCAGCAACCGGTCGACGGACTCGCCGACACGTTGAGCGGCGCCGCGATCGACCTGGAGCTCGACGCGTTCAACCGCCGGTTCACCGTTCGGTCGGACGACCGCCGGTTCGCCGTCGCGTTCTGCGACCAGCGGATGATGCGCGCGATCATGCACGTGCCGGCGGGTGTGGGGCTCGCCACGAACGAGGACCGGCTGCTGTTGTTCGCCGAGGAGCTTCCGGCGTCGCAGGTCCTGCTCCTGCTCGAGACGGCGCGGACGATCCGTGACGCGGTTCCGCCGGTGATCGCCGGCCTCTATCCGCCGCGGCCCTCGAAGTCGCCGTACGAGGATCGCTGGCTCCAGGGTCGGTGGTCGCCCGATCCCGTCCACGGCGGGGACGTCTGACGAGCGCGAAGCGTTCGGATCCACCGATCGGACGGCATCTGGAACCTTCGGCTCGACGGTCCGACCGTCGATACTCGTGCCGTGAACGACGGCTTGCCGTTCCTCGTGATCGTGTTCGCGCTCATCGCGGCCGGCGTCGCGTACTGGCAGTGGCAGGCGCGGAAGCGCCGGATCGCCGGCTTCATGGGGCTCGCGCAGCGGCTCGGCCTTCGGTACTCGCAGGAGGATCCGTTCGGGCTGCTCGCCGAGCCGGTCGCGCTCTTCCGCCGCGGCGACGGTCGCGGGATCGAGCACGTGATGGACGGTTCGTACCGCGACACGCCGATCCGCGCCTTCGACTACTGGTTCTACGACGAATCGACCGACTCCCAAGGGAGGCGCTCGAGGTCCTACTCCTACTTCAGTTGCGTCCTGATGCCGATCGAAGCGAGCTGCTACCGAACCTCGATCGCGCCGGAGAGCGTGTTCTCGCGTCTGGCCGACGCGTTGACGTTCCGCGACATCGAGTTCGAGTCCGAGGCGTTCAACCGGGCGTGGAACGTCACGAGCGACGAACCGCGGTTCGCGCACACGTTCGTCGACGCGCGGATGTGCGAGTGGTTGCTCGCGAACGGCGGCCCGCACGCGTTCGAGGTGGTCGGGGACCGGATCCTCGTCGCGAGGCGGCGGATCGCCCCGGAGGCCTATCCCGCGATGTTGGACACGGCCATCGCGTTCCGGGGGCAGGTCCCGACGGTCGTGTTCGACCTGTATCCCCGGGCGGGCTAGGCTCCCGGCTGTCCGCCGGGATCGGGTGCAGGCGTCGCGCTCGCTCGCTGCCCCGGTCGCGAGCGGACGAGTCGCTGAGCGAGGAGGCACCGTGGAAGTCGTCCTGATCGTGATCGTGATCCTCGCCGTCGTGGTCGTCGGCGGCGGCATCGTGAGCTACAACCGCTTCGTCACCCAGCGGAACCTGATCCGCGACGCCTGGGCCAACATCGACACGGAGCTCCGGCGCCGGTACGACCTGATCCCGAACCTCGTCGAGACGGTCCGAGGGTACGCCTCGCACGAGCGTGAGGTGCTCGAGAACGTGACGCGGGCGCGGGCGATGGCGACGTCGGCGACCGGTTCACCTGCCGAGCAGGCTGCGGCGGAGGGTCCCCTCGTGGCGGCGCTCCGCCAGCTGTTCGCGGTCGTCGAGAACTACCCGGATCTGAAGGCGAACCAGAACTTCCTCGCGCTGCAGACCGAGCTCACCAACACCGAGGACCGGCTGCAGACAGCCAGGCGCTTCTACAACGCGAACGTCCGCGACTACAACCGCCGGGTGCAGGCGTTCCCGTCGAACGTCGTGGCCAACGTCTTCAACTTCCACGAGGAGCAGTTCTTCGAGGTCGACGAGGCGCTGCGTGGTGACGCGGGCGTGCCGCGCGTCGACTTCACCGGCGCGACGCCGGGCGTCTCGTTCGGCGGGCCCGCAGGAACGGCCCCGGGCGGTGAGCCGCCGACGACGCCGTCGGGCGCATCGGTCCCTCCGGCGACGCCGTCGGATGCCCCTCCGATGCCCGGCGACGAGGGCCCCCCACCGCCTCCACCGCCGGCGAGGACCTGAGCGCCCGCCGCGTCGTCACGTCGTGCGACGGCGCGGCGCTCCGCTCGACCGGCCGGACATCCGATGCCCGGCGGCGGTCGCCGCGTCCATCACGTGGCTGGCGAGCCGCGGAAGGTCCCGCGCCGGCAACCGGAAGCTCGGTCCCGACACGCTGATCGCCGCGACGGCACGTCCGTCGACGAGCACCGGCGCCGCGATCGAGACGAGGCCGTCTTCGAGCTCCCCGCTGCTCGAGGCGTAGCCGCGCCGCCGCACCTGGTCGAGCACCGCGGCGAGGGCGTCGGGGGCGGTGACCGTGCGGGGGGTCAGGGCCTCGAGCCGGCGGCCTCGTCGTAGCAGCGCGTCGCGCGTGGCGGGGTCCCCGAACGCGACCATCACCTTCCCGCTGCTGCTCGCGTGCGCAGGACTGCGCCGGCCGACCCAGCTCGCCATCACGACCGTTTGCGCCGGCGTGACCTGATCGACGTACACCACGTGCAGACGCTCGAGGATCGCGAGGTTCGCCGTCTCGGACGTGACGGCCGAGAGCTCTTCCAGCTCGGCTCGGGCCTGGCTCACCACCGGGAGCCGCTGGACCGCCGACGCCGCGAGCCCAAGGAGCCGAGCGCCCAGCCGGAAACGGCGGCTCGCGGCCTCTCGCTCCACCATCCCGGAGCCCTCGAGCGTCCGGAGCAGGCGCGAGGCCGTCGACGGATGCACGCCGAGGGCGCGTGCCGCCTCGCCCACGCTGAGCCCGTCGGCGGTCGACGCCGCGACCAGGTCGAGGATCTGCACGACGCGCTCGACGCCGTCGGTGGGACGCACGCCCGTACCTTGAACGTTCATTGCCCTCACGGCAAATCAGACGTTGTGACGCTCGCGACCGCATCGTTCACTCACCGGAGCCACGCCGCCATCGAGCCAACCCGGGGAGCCGCCGCGATCGTCACGACGAGAGGGACGCACGAGGCCGACCTGCGCTTCGCGCACGAGCTCGCGGACGCTGCGGCCGCGGTGACGCTGGCATGGTTCGGCGAGCGGCTGCCCGTCGAGCTGAAGGCCGACGCCACGCCCGTCACCGAGGTCGACCGGCGGGCCGAACGGGCGATCCGCGACGCGATCGCCGCGCGGTTCCCTCGCGACGGCGTCCTCGGGGAGGAGGAGGGCTGGAGCGACGGCACCAGCGGGCGGCGGTGGATCGTCGATCCGGTCGACGGGACGAAGCTGTACGCGGAGGGCATCCCGCTGTGGACCACGCTGATCGCGCTCGCGGTCGACGGCGAGACGGTGCTCGGCCTCGCGGACGCGCCGGCCCTCGGTGCGCGCTACCACGCGTGCCGCGGCGAGGGCGCCTGGCGAGGATCCAAACGGCTGCGCGTGTCCGACGTCGAGACCCTCGACGCCGCGTTCGTCGTGCACTCCGGCATCGACGAGTGGATCGGCGCGGGTGACGACGATCGGCTTCGCGCGGTCGGGTCGCGGGCCCGCCGCACGCGGGGGCTGAGCGACGCGTGGGCGCACCTGCTCGTCGCGCAGGGCTCCGTGGAGGTGCTGTTGGAGCACGAACCGTGCCAGCCCTGGGACTGGGCGGCGACCGACGTGATCGTGCGGGAGGCCGGAGGCAGGATCACGACCCTGGACGGCGACGCTCCGGCCATCGGCGGCGACCTCCTCGTATCCAACGGCAGGGTCCACGACGAGGTGATCGCCGTGCTGGGGTCCCGGCGCGCGATGAGCGAGGGAACCACGAGACAGGAGGCGAGATGATGCTCGACCGATCGACGCGTTCGACGGGGCGCCCGCGGACGGGCGTTGCCCGCCTGCGGACGGTGCTCGCGTTCGGAACCGCGTTGGCGACGATGGCGCTCGTCACGGCGCCGTTCGCATCGGCGCAGTCCGACAGCCCCGACGACGAGGTCGTCCTGCGGGTCGGCGTGACGGCGAACCTCGACCACGACAACGTGTGGGCCATCACCGCGGGCAGCGACTGGATCGTGGCGACGCTGCAGTACGACATGCTGTTGCGGTTCGGTTCCGAGGACCTCGCGCCCGAGCCGAGCCTGGCGACCGGATGCGAGCCGAACGAGGACCACACGCAGTGGACGTGCACCCTTCGGGAGGGGCTCACGTGGAGCGACGGGTCGCCGCTCACCTCTCGCGACGTCGCGTTCACGTACAGGTTCGTGATCGACCACGACATCTCGCAGTACCGGAGCTACTTCGAGAAGGGGACGACGTTCGAGACGCCCGATGACACCACGCTGATCTGGAACTCGCCCGAGCCGACGTTCGCGCCCGACATGCCGCCGTACGTCTACATCGTTCCCGAAGCGGTGTGGAGCGAGCACGTCGGCAAGGACCGCAAGGAGATCCGCGCCGTCCCGAACACCCCGACGATCGCGAGCGGTCCCTTCACCCTCACGAGCCACGACGAGGGACAGGGATGGACGATGGAGAAGAACCCCCACTACTGGGGGGAGGAGCCCGCCGTCGACCGGATCGAGTTCACGCTGTACTCGAACCAGGAGGCGATGATCCAGGCGCTGCGCAACGGCGAGATCGACTTCGCCGACGGCATCGAGCCCGCGTTGATCGATTCCGTGTCGGGGCTCGACGACGTGGAGGTCCACCAGGTGGTGTCCGACTGGTGGTTGAACTTCGCCTTCAACTTCGGCGGCCAGAGCGCCCAGGCGGACCCGCTGCCGGCGCTGAAGGAGCGCTCGGTCCGCGAGGCCATCGTGATGGCGATCGACAAGCAGGCGATCGCCGACAAGGCGTACTCCGGCACGGCGATGCCGGGCGACACGGTGATCCGACCGGCATCGTCGTACTGGCATCTCGACATCCCCGCCGACGAGGAGATCCGGTACGACCCCGAGGGCGCGAAGTCGTTGCTCGAGCAGGGGGGCTACGTCGACGGTGACGGTGACGGCGTGCGGGAGGATCCGTCCACCGGTGAGCCGCTCGAGATGGTCGTGCCCGCGTCGACCGACACGACGGGCGCCGTCGAGGCGGGCGAGCTCATCGTCGGGTTCCTCGCGGAGATCGGGATCAGGGTCGACCTGCGGCCGGTCACCGACGCGAAGATGAACGACTACTGGGGGGCGGGGAACTTCGACGCGTACATCTGGTACTGGAGCGGGGACCCCGATCCCGACTACCAGCTCTGGATCTTCACGTCGGATCAGTGCGGCAACTGGAGCGACGGCTGCTTCGCCGACGCCGGGTACGACGATCTGTACGAGCAGCAGCGCACGACGTTCGACCGTGATGAACGGCGGGAGATCGTGTTCGAAGCGCAGCGGAGGCTCTACGAGCAGATCCCGGGCATCGTGCTCGCCTATCCGGGATGGCTGCAGGCGTACCGCAGCGACCGCTTCGAGGGCTGGACGCCCGCGCCGGGTGAGCAGGGGTACCTGCTGCCCGGCTACAACTACGAGTCGGCGATCACGGTGCGGCCCGTCGCGGGCGCGGTGACCGCGCAGGCGGCATCGTCGGAGGGCGGCGTTCCGGCGTGGGTCTGGATCGCGGTCGCCGTCGTGCTCGTCGCGGTCGGGATCGCGATCGCCCGACGGAACCGCCGTCGCGAGCTCGAGGAAGCGTAGGGGCGCGCCGAGGGTCGGGAGGACGAAAGGGAGATGTCGTCGCCGCGACGCTACGTGGGGCGGAAGGTCCTGCAGGCCCTCGCCACCCTCGTGTTCGTCCTCACGGTGAACTTCCTGCTGTTCCGCATCTTGCCGGGCGACCCCGTGTCGATCCTGGCCCGGAGCCAGCGGCTGACCGAGCAGGACGTCGCGGAACTCCAGCACGAGCTCGGCCTCGATCGACCGCTCGCGCGCCAGTACGTCATCTACATGGGGCAGATGCTGCGCGGCGACCTCGGTGTGTCGCTCCTCACGGGCGACGAGGTCGCGGGGATCGTCGCGTCGCGGATCTGGCCCACCCTGCTCTTGGTCGGCCTGGGCACCCTCTTCGCGACGATCATCGGCGTCTGGATCGGCGTGAAAGGCGCGTGGCGGCGCGGCCGCGGGTTCGACCGATCGTCGCTCCTGGCGTCGCTCGCCCTGTACTCGACGCCCGAGGGCTGGCTCGGGATGCTGTTCCTGCTCGTCTTCGCGGGCATCCTCGGATGGTTCCCCGCAGGCGGCTACGTCACGCAGGGTCTCGAGGGTGCCGCGAGGATCGCCGACATCGCCGAGCACCTCTTCCTGCCGGTCCTCACGCTCACGCTCGGATACGTCGGTGAGTACGCCATCGTGATGCGGTCGTCGATGCTCGACGTCTTGAACGAGGACTTCGTGACGAGCGCGCGCGCGAAAGGCGTTCCGGAGCCCGAGATCCGGCGGCGGCACGTCGTTCCGAACGCGTTCCTCCCGACGTTCACGCTCATCTTCCTGAACATCGGGTTCGTGCTCGGCGGCGCCGTCGTGATCGAGGCGGTGTTCTCGTGGCCGGGACTCGGGCGGTTGGCGTACGACTCGATCGACCGCGTCGACTACCCGGTGATCCAGGGCGTGTTCCTGGTCGCGAGCGTGGGCGTGATCGTCTTCAACCTGATCGCCGACGTCGCGTACGGCTTCCTCGACCCTCGGGTCCGGGGAGCCTGACGTGGCGATCGCCGACGCCGACGCCGTCGCGCCACCGCCGGCCTCTCGCCGCTCGATCGTCTGGAGCCGCCGCCGCCGCGCGTTCGCGGCGCACTGGCGCACGTTCCGACGGAACCGCCAGGGGATGGTCGGGCTCGGGGTCCTGAGCTTCTTCGTGCTCGTCGCGATCGTCGGTCCGAGCATCGTCGACCCGGCGGCGATCGAGGAGGCGACGGCACCCTGGCCGCTCAAGGTGGCTCCGGCCGCGGACTACCCCCTCGGAACCGACCGCTACGGTCGTTCCGTGCTCGACCTGATGATCGTCGGGTCACGGATCTCGCTCGTCGTCGGATTCACCGCCGCGCTCGGCGCGATCGTGCTCGGAGCGAGCGTCGGCATCACCGCGGGGTACTTCGGCGGCTCGAGGATCGACAGCATCCTGAACGGCCTCACGAACTGGTTCCTCGTGATCCCGTGGATCGCGCTCGCGATCGCGTTGGCCGTCGTCCTCGGAGCGACGCTCTTCAACGTGATCGTCGTGATCGCCGTCACGTCGTGGGCGAGCACGGCGCGGGTCGTGCGGTCACAGGCGCTGTCGGTCAAGGAGCGGCTCTACGTCGAGCGCGCTCGTGCGCTCGGCGCGGGCAACTGGCACCTGATGTCGCGGCACGTCTTACCGAACGTGTTCCCGGTGCTGTTCGCGAACACCGTGCTCATGGTGGCGCTCGCGATCTTGTCCGAGACGACGCTGTCGATCCTCGGCCTCGGGCCGACGAACGCGATCTCGTGGGGTCGGATCATCGACGAATCGTTCAGCGCCGGTGCGTTCAGCGCGGGTCTGTGGTGGTGGCTCGTGCCGCCGGGCATCGCGATCATGCTCGTGACGCTCTCGTTCACGATGATCGGCTTCGCCCTCGACGAGGTCCTGAACCCGCGCCTGCGCGATCGCTGAGGTGATCGTCGTCAGTCGACGCCCGGCGGGACCGGTGCGAGCGACGGCTCGGCGACGACGCCGCGATCGGCGAACGTGGTCGCCCGTCGGACACGGCGCGTCGCGACCCACCACACGCCGGCCCACGCGAGCGCGATCACGCCGAGCGCGTACGCGGCGGGTCGTGGACCGAACCGGTCGGCCGCCCACGACGCCGCCAGGCTCGAGAGTCCGAGCGACAGGCCGATGAACGCGAAATCGAACCCGAAGATCCTCCCGCGGATCCGGTCGGGGACGAGCACCTGGAGGCCGTAGGTCGAGAGCACCCACTGGGAGCCGCCGCCGAGGTGCGCCACGAGGATCGCCATCGCGGCGAACCCGATGCCGGGCGCGGCACCCATCGCGATGTAGCCGAAACCGAACACCACGAGCGAACCGAGGATCGCGGCGAAGATCCGCTCGTGGTCCGGTCCCGCGAGACGGTGCCCGAGGAACGGGCCGATCAGCGCGCCGAGCCCGCGGCAGGCCATCATCAGCCCCAGCCCGACCTCGCCGGCGTCGAACACGAGCTCCGCGAACACCGGGATCAACGCGAGGACGCCGGCTGCCAGGCCGAAGCCGCCCTTCACCGCCAACAGGGCGAGGACCCGATGGTCCCGGCGCGCGTACCGAGCCGTTTCGACGGTCGCCTCGAGGATCGACGGATGCTCGACCCCGTCATGGCCCGGCTCGTGACCGCCGAGCTCGGAGAACGGACGCCGGATCCCGAGCAGCAGGACGGCAGAGCCGACGAACGATCCGGCGTCGATGAGGAACGCCGCATCGTGCCCGAGCGCACCGGCCGCCACACCGCCGAGCGCGGCGCCGACCGCCAGCATCGTGCCCCACAGCGACCCCGCCAGCGCGTTCGCGACCGGAAGGTCCGTCCGATCGACGAGGTTCGGGATCGACGCCGACGACGCGGGGTCGAAGGGCGCCGCGAAGATCGCGAGCAGCGCGATCAACGGGTACGCGAGCCAGATCGTCGCCTCGCCGACGGCGAGGAAGCTCACGCAGATCGCCGCCCTGCCCACGTCACAGGCGATCATCAGCTTCCGCCGGTCGAGACGGTCGGCGAGGACGCCGGCGAACGGCGAGGAGACGACGAAGGCGAGTTCCTGCGCGAGCACGAGCAATCCGACGAAGAGCGCTCGATCGGTGGCCTCGATCACGAGCGAGGTCAACGCGACGAACAGGAACCAGTCGCCCCCGAGCGAGATCACCGACGCCAGGTACAGCCGGCGGAAGTCGCGGTTCCGGCGCAGCAGCGACCACGCTGCGGTGGCGCCGGTATCTGGGACGTCGTCGGTTGCCTTCTCGGCGGCCATGCGGGTCTGCCAGACTAGCGGCGTCCGGTTCCGGCCCTGGGCGGCCGGGAAGGACCTTTCCCGATGAAGGCGATCGTCCGAGCTCCGCGCACCTGGGGGACCCTCGTCGTCGCGCTCGGCGTCGGTCTCGCCGTGGCGTTCGTGGGGCGTTCCGTCGCAGGCGATTCGTGTCCGACCCACGAGGTGTTCGGCGCGACGTCGTGCGTCGACCTCGTCGGCAGCCTCGCCGCGCGGATGGGCGTCGCCGCCGGCGTCGCGGTCGTCTTCATGGAGGCCGTCGCGGCCGGCCTCCTGCGGACGGCGTGGCTGCTCGAGGGTCAGCGCGACGCCGACGGCCCCGGCTGACGGCGACGCAGGCCCGACCGGCGCGCTGCTCAGCCGTCGAGGAGGAGCCCGCGACGCCGGCGGACGCTGCGGTCGAGTCGTCCGAACACGAGGTACTCGACAGCCACGCCGATCACCACGATCACCGCGAGCGCCGCGAGCAGCGCCGTGACGTCGCCGGCACGATCGGCGAGCAGGTGGCCGAGTCCCGCGGAGGCTGCCGCCGCCACGATGATCTCGCCCGCCATCAGGGCCTTCCACGCGAAGCCCCATGCCTGCTGGAGCCCCGCCATGTATCCCGGCAGCGCCGCCGGGAAGACGATCCGCCGGTAGAGCTGCCATCCGCTCGCGCCGAGGGTGCGACCGGCGCGCTCGTACAGAGGCGGGACCTGGCGGAACGCCTGGATCGTCGCGAGGGTCATCGCGGGGAACGCGCCGACGATCGCCACGAACACCACCGCGCGTTCCGTGACGCCGAACCAGATCACGGCGATCGGCACCCACGCGACGAAGGGTGTGATCTGCAGCGCGACGATCAGCGGACGGATGCTCCGACGCGTGAACTCGTGGAGGGCGAGCCCCACGCCGATCCCCGTCCCGAGGGCCACCGCCACGGTGAACGAGAACGCGAGCCGGACGAGCGTTCGCCAGGTGGCGTCGACGAGCGTTCCGTCGCGGAGCCCGTCGACGAACGCGGCCCAGACGTCGGCCGGCGACGGGATCGTGTCGGTCGTCGTGACCGCCGCCGCCAGCGCCCAGGCCGCGACGAAGCCGGCGATGCCCGCGAGCGGCGGCGCGACCTCTCTAGCGACCCGTCGTGCGCGCGACATCGGCGTTCACCTCCTGCATCAGCAGCGCGTGGATCTCGGTGACGACGCGCGACACGAGCGCGTCGTCGAGCTGCCGCGGCCGGGGGGCGTGGATCCTGAACTCCTCGAGCAGGCGTCCGGGGCCCGCGCTCATCACGAGCACGCGGTCCGCGAGGACGACGGCCTCACGGACGTTGTGCGTGACGAACACGAAGGTCTTGCGCCCTTCGCTCGCGACCCACGCCCGCTGCACCTCGTCCTGCAGGAGCTCCCGTGCCTGCGCGTCGAGCTGCCCGAACGGCTCGTCGCCGAGCAGGACCTCCGGATCGGCCGCGAGGGCTCGAGCGAGCGCCGCGCGTTGCCGCATCCCGGCCGAGAGCTCGTGCGGGTGCGCGTCGGCGAACCGCATCAAGCCGACCGTGGCGAGCCACGACCGTGCCCGATCGCGTCGTTCCGCCACCGGAACGTCGATCAGGCGCAGCGCGAGCTCGACGTTCCCGGCGACGGTGAGCCACGGGAACAACGCCGGGTCCTGGAACAGCACGGCGCGATCGGGCCCCGGTCCGGTGATCGGACGGCCGTCCACGAACGCCTGCCCGCTCGCCGGCCGGTCGAGGCCGGCGAGCACGTTCAGGATCGACGTCTTGCCGCAGCCGCTCGGGCCGAGCAGGCACACGAACTCGCCGCGCCCCACGTCGAACGTCACGCCGGCCGCCGCCGTCACGAGCTCGCCCGACGCCTGTCGCCTGGCGACGGTGAGGTTGCGGACCGAGAGCTTCGGGGTTCCCGCTTCGCCGGCGGACGGCACGAGGGCGTCGGTGACGTCGACCATCAGCGCAGCCGGAACTTCTCCGCCATCTCGATCTGCACGACCTTCCCATCCTGGACGACGAGGACCACGGTGCCGTAGTTGATCCGTCGGAGGATGTCGGCGACCTTCGCGAGGACGAGCCGCTCGTCGTCGCCGAGCGCGAGCGCGTCGAGCGCTCGCTGGCCCTCGTCGGCCGACGACGCGCCGGTGCTCGGAGTCGCGTCGGCGTTCGGAGCGCCGGGACCGCCCTCCTCGCTCATGGCCTGCATCCTAGGCCCGCTGGTGTGGTGGCGGACCTCGCTCACGCGGCCGGCGTCTTGAAGAACAGCCCCGTCGCGAGGAAGGTGATCGGCAACAGGAACAGCACGCCGATGAAGGCGGCGAGCCGAGCGTTGCTCGTCACGAGCCAGTCGTCGAGCCCGATCACGGCGCGCTTCACCGGTGTGTAGAAGAAGAGCAGGATGCCGATCGAGATGACCGAGACGCCGATCGCCTCGGCGAGCACGATCTGCGCGGCCTCGGGCGTCGGCTGCAGCATCGCGACGACGAGCGTGTCGGCGAGCGTCGTGATGTTCGCGCCCATGATGTAGGGAAGCGCCTCGTCGCGCTTGATGAGTCCCCTGCTGGCGAGCGGGACCAGCACCGTGAGCGCGACCGACACCGACAGGGTCAGCGTCGCGACGAGGCATCCCAGGAAGAACATCGTCCATGGCCGCATCAGCCAGGCGCGCCGCTTCGACGCGGTCGCGTCGCTGCTCACGTGCGGAAGCACCCGGTCGAGGAGGTTGAACGACACGAGGATCACGCCGAGGCCGATCAGGAACAGCGACCAGCCAGGCACCGCGCCGGCGATGCCGTCGACGATCGGGCCCCAGAGCACGCCGAGGGCCGCATCGAGGCCTTCGGACGCGTGCCAGTTCAGCCCGCCCAGCCAACCGGCCTGGATCACCCCGTAGCCCAGGAGCATCCCGGGCAGGTAGACGATCGCGGTCATCGTCATGGCCTGGATCCCGATGCCGAGCGACTCGTTGCGTCCCTTCTGGTTCCGCATCGCGTAGAGGAAGCCGGTGACCAGGACGATGAACGACGCGCCGAGGCGGGAGCCCGACAGCATCGTGAAGGTCTGCAGGTTGGTGAGCGTGTCGGCGCCGAACAGGCTGATCGCGGTGGCCGCGACCGGCGAGCCGGAGAGCACGAAGTAGGCGCCGAGCCATCCGGCGCCCAAGGTGGAGATGCCGTTCGCGAAGGGGAACTGCCCCTTGATCTGCGGTCCGACGGCGGCGGCGCCCTCCTTCATGAGCTGCACCGCGAGGATGAACAGGAACAGGGCGGGCAGGAACAGGAGGATCTTCGTCGCGACGACGCGCCAGTTCCGCTCGACGCGGCCGAACGGTCCGAGATCCAGGATGTAGCGGCGTTGTCCCTCCTCGAACGGAACGCAGAACTCCCCGTCGACCTCGATCAGATCCACGAGCTCCTGCTCGGAACGCTCGCGCAGACGCTTCGCCATGCGGACTTCTTCTCCCTCGGTGAGACGAAAGAAGCCGCGGCAAAGAGAGGATCTCCGCCGCGGCCTCCAGTCGTCTGGTCAGCTGCTCGGACGAAGCTAACAGCTACCCGTACCTGTGTCGATACGGACGAAGGTCGGTGCTGTGGCGAACGTGTGACGACCGTTCGGTCCCGGCCATCGGTCGGTTGACACCGGCGCGCGGCGCCGACAGCATGTCCAGCGCACGCCGTTCGACCGGACCACCGGAGAGCGGCTGGGATCCTCGCGGCACGCAGCCTGCGCGCCGCCGCACCTTTCGGTTGACCGGACCACCGGAGGCCGATCCACACGGCAAGACCGGTGGCTCGCCCATGCCCAGAGGGGCACTCGGTGGTCCTCCGGTCGGATCGGAAGGAGCACCGGATGTCAGCCCGTTCCATCGTCTCGTCGAGGGTGTTGCGGTTCGCCGCTCTCGGCATCATCGCAACGTTCATCCTCGCGGCCTGCTCGTCGGGCGACGGCGAGGGGGGGACGTCTCCCGTCGGAACCGACGTCGCTGCCGGCGAGTGCACGCCGGCCGAGACCCCCGTCATCAACTTCGCCGCCTACAGCACGCCGCGCGAGGCCTACGGCCAGATCATCCCGGCGTTCGTGTCGAAGTGGAAGGAAGAGCACGACGACCAGAACGTGATCTTCCAGGAGTCCTACGCGGGCTCGACCACGCAGGCGGCGAACGTCGTCGCCGGCTACCCGGCCGACGTCGTGGCGCTCTCGCTCGGGCCCGACGTCGACGTGATCGAGGACGCGGGGCTCATCACGCACGATTGGGAGTCCACCACCGACGGCGGCATGGTCACGACGTCGGTCGTCGTGTTCGACGTCCGACCCGACAACCCGCTCGGGATCGCGGATTGGGACGACCTCGCGGCCGACGGCGTCGAGGTGCTGACGCCCGACCCGGCGTCGTCGGGCGGTGCGCGCTGGAACCTCGTCTCGGCGTGGGGATCGGCGCTCCGCGGCCACGGCGGCGTGTCGGAAGGCGACGAGGCCGGGGCGCAGGCGCTCCTCGAGGGCGTGCTCGACAACGTGATCGTGTTCGACAAGAACGCGCGTGATTCGATCCAGAACTTCGAGGCCGGCAACGGGGACGTCGCGATCACCTACGAGAACGAGGTGTTCACGGCGCAGGACGCCGGCCTGCCCGACGAGGCGGTCTACCCGCCGTCGAGCGTCCTGATCGAGAACCCGGTCGCGATCGTCGACGCGAACGTCGACGAGCACTGCGTGCGGCCCGTGGCGGAAGCCTTCGTCGAGTTCCTGCACACCCCCGAGGTGAAGCAGATCTTCGAGGACGCGGGCTACCGCTCCACCGACATCGACGAAGCCCAGAAGGGCGGCGGTCGCTTCCCGGCGATCGAGGACCTCTGGGACGTCGACGGGTTCGGCGGCTGGGAAGAGCTGAACCAGCTCTTCGCGGACGACGGCATCGTCACCCAGGCGATCGCGGGCTGATCGGAACCACGAGAAGGCCGTGATCGAGAGGAACTGGGTGATCCGACGATGAGCAGCGCCGCGCAGACGGTCGGGGTGGGCACGAGGATGCGGGGTTCTCCCCCTCGCACAGCTGCGCTCATGCGGCACCTCGGCCTGCGCGGCGCTGCTCTCGTCTACCTCGGAGCGATCGTGGTGCTGCCTGTGGTGGCGGTCATCACGGAAGGGTTCGGCGAGGGCCTCGGCTCGCTCCGCGAGGCGCTCGCGATCCCGTACGCGTGGGACGCGATCCAGCTGACGCTGATCACCGCGACGATCGCGTCCCTCCTGAACGCGGTGATGGGAACGGCCCTCGCGTACTGCCTCGTGCGCTACCGGTTCCCGGGCCGGAACTTCCTGTCGTCGGTGGTCGACCTGCCGCTGGCGATCCCGACGCTCGTCACGGGCCTGATGATCCGGACGCTCTACGGTCCGAACGGCGTCCTCGGCGAGCCGCTCGCGGAGCTCGGCATCCAGGTCGTGTTCACGCCCCTCGGCGTGCTGCTCGCGCTGTGCGTCGTGACGCTCCCGCTCGTCGTGCGGAACGTCCAGCCGGTGCTGCAGGAGCTCGATCCCGCCGAGGAGGAGGCCGCCTCGACCCTCGGCGCGAACGCGTGGACGTCGTTCCGCCGGGTCGTCATGCCGGCGATCCGTCCCGCGGTGGTCGGCGGCACGCTCCTCACGTTCGCGCGCTGCATCGGGGAGTTCGGCAGCGTCGTGCTCGTGTCGGGCAACAACCCGGGCAAGGACCTCACGGCCCCGGTGTTCATCTTCCAGCTGGCGAACCAGTTCCGGCCGCAGGAGGCCGCGGCGGTGGCCACGCTGATGTTCGCGATCTCGTTCGTGCTCGTGCTGGTGACCGCGCGGTTCGTGATGCGGAGGCACGAGACGTGAGCCGCGCCCTCTCCGTCTCGGGAAGCCCCTCCACGTCCGCGTCGCGGGCCCGCGGTCGCCGGCGCCTCGTCCGCGGCCTGATCCTCGGCGCCGTCGTGACGTACGTGGCGGTCCTGCTGCTGCTGCCGCTCGTCGGCATCGTGTGGACGGCGCTCGAGCCGGGTCTCGGCATCATCTCGGAGACGCTCGCGAAGCCCGAGGTCCGGCACGCGTTCTTCCTGACCGCGCAGATCACCGTCGTCACGGTGCTGGTGACGAGCGTGTTCGGGCTGATCGTCGCGTGGGTGCTCGTGCGCCAACGCTTCGTCGGCCGGTCGTTCGTGAACGCCCTCGTGGACCTGCCGTTCGCGCTGTCCCCCGTGACGGTCGGCCTCGCGTGCGTGCTGCTGTTCGGGATCGACGGATGGTTCAACGAGTGGTTCACGGCGCGCGGGATCCAGATCATCTTCGCGGTGCCGTCGATGATCTTGGTGACGATCTTCATCTGCGTGCCGTTCACGATCCGGGAGGTCGTGCCGGTGCTCGAAGAGATCGGGCTCGACGAGGAGGACGCGTCGCGCACGCTCGGCGCGTCGCTCTGGCAGACGTTCTTCCGGGTGACGTTCCCGAACATCCGGTGGGCGCTGCTGTACGGGATCGCGCTCACGACGGCTCGGGCGATCGGTGAGATCGGCGCCGTCCTCATCGTGAGCGGTCTGATCACCGGCAAGACGGAGACCGCGACGATCTACATCTTCACGGCGATCGAGGAACGCCAGACCGCCGAGGCCTACGTCGTCGCGATCACGTTGGCGGTCGTCTCGGTCGTGCTCCTCGTCGTGATCGAGGCGCTCCGCCGACGGACGGAACACGGACGCAGTCACTGAGGGAGAGAACACGCATGAGCATGCCGATCGTGGTCGAGCAGCTGACCAAGCGGTTCGGCGGTTTCGTGGCCGTGGACGACGTGTCGTTCACCGCCAGGGCCGGATCGATCACCGCCCTCCTCGGGCCGTCGGGCTCCGGGAAGAGCACGGTCCTCCGGATGATCGCGGGCCTCGAACAGCCCACGACGGGCCGGATCTGGATGGGCGAGGAGGAGCTGACGGCGAAGACCCCGCAGGAACGCGGCGTCGGGTTCGTCTTCCAGCACTACGCGCTGTTCCGTCACATGACGGTCGCCCAGAACGTGGAGTTCGGGCTGCGCGTCCGCAAGGAGGAGAAGGGGTCGCGGAAGGAGCGCGTCGAGGAGCTCCTGGAGCTCGTCCAGCTCTCGCACTTCTCGAAGCGCTACCCGGATCAGCTCTCGGGCGGGCAGCGGCAGCGCGTCGCGCTGGCCCGTGCGCTCGCGCCGCGCCCGCAGGTGCTGCTCCTCGACGAGCCGTTCGGTGCGCTCGACGCGAAGGTCCGGCAAGATCTGCGGCGGTGGCTCGACGAGCTGCACCGTGAGCTCGGCGTGACGTCGTTGCTGGTCACGCACGACCAGGAGGAAGCCCTCGAGCTCGCGAACCAGGTCGTCGTGATGCACGAGGGTCGCGTCGAGCAGGCGGGCGCTCCGAGCGAGGTGTACGACGATCCGGCCACGCCGTTCGTCGCGGGCTTCGTCGGGAGCGCGAACGTGCTCCACGGCTACGTCGACCGCGGGCACGTGCACCTCGGCGCCTTCCGGCTGCCGGGGGCGGACCACCTCGACGAAGGCGCGGCGGCGACCGCGTACGTGCGACCGCACGACATCCGCGTCGCGGCCGATCCCGACGACGCCGCAGCCACGGCGACGATCGAGCGGATGGCGACGCTCGGCTGGCTGGCCAGGCTGACGCTCCGGCTCGCGGGCGGCGAGGTTCTCGTCGCGCACGTGCCCCATGACGAGCTCGCCGGCGCGGAGGAGGGCGACGAGGTGTGGGTCGACCTGCGGAACCCGAAGGCGTTCCTGCGGCCCGATCATGCCGCCGACGAAGCCGACACGCTGGCGGAGGAACCCGCGACGGCGTGACGCCCCGCGTCGGAACGAGGGAGCTGCGGCTCGTGCGCGAGGAGGAGCGGAACCTTCCCGCCGACGTCGTGACGTTCGCGGGCCTGTCCGACGAGCGGAAGGCCCTCCTGCTCCATGTGCACGAGCTGCTCGGGTCGATCAGCTACGGAACCGTCGTCCTCGTGTTGCAGGACGGCAAGGTCCTCCAGATCGAGACGAGCGAGAAGATCCGCTTGCGCTGACCCGGTCGCGCTTCAGCCGGGAGAGGGTGGCGCGTCGCTGCCCGTCGCCTCTTGCACCGCGGAGACGAACACGGCCGCCGGCTCCGCGAGCAACACCAGCATGATGACGTGGAGGTAGCCCACGCTTCCCACCGCGACGTTCCCGAGCGCGAACGCGGCCTCGAAGATCCAGAGAGCCATCGTGGCGCGCCGATCACGCTCGTTCGGCCAGGCAGGACCGGGCCGCGTGGAACGCCACGTCCGGACCGCCAGTAGCAGCGCGGCGACCGCGCTCGCGACGCGCGCGGTCTGCGACGCATCCTCGAGGAGCGCGTAGACCGCGACGACACCGAAGCCGACCAGGGTCACGTGGAGGCCCCACACCACCACGCGACTGATCCGCCATCGAGCGACCGCGGAACTGCGCTGCTGTTCCGGCGTCAGGGCGGCGATCAGGCCGGCGAAACCGGCGAGCGACACACCGAGCCCGCCGATCGCCATGAAGAAGAACTCTCCCGGCATCGCCCCGGACTATAGGCCCGGAGACGGGGCGCGAGTGGACGAGGGACGACCGGCTCGCGTTCCGACGTTCGAAGGGCTTGTGCGCTCGAGCCAGCACTAGACTGGGCGCCGCCATGCCGGCCTCCATCGTGCTCGGGACGCAGTGGGGCGACGAGGGCAAGGGCAAGGCGGTCGACTACCTCGCCGATCGGACGCAGTACGTGGTCCGCTACCAGGGCGGGAACAACGCGGGTCACACGATCATCGCCGAAGGCCGCCTGCTCAAGCTGAACCTCGTGCCGAGCGGCATCCTCTACCCGCACATCACGTCGGTGATCGCCGACGGGGTCGTCGTCGACCCCGCGGTGCTCCTCGACGAGATGGACCGACTGACCGACGCCGGCCTCGACGTCTCGAAGCTCCGGCTCAGCCTGAACGCGCACCTGATCATGCCGTACCACCTCGAGCTCGAGAAGGTGACGCAGCGCTTCCTCGGCAAGAACGCGCTCGGCACGACGAAGCGCGGGATCGGTCCGGCGTACGCCGATCGCGCCGCGCGTGTCGGCATCCGCGTGCAGGACCTCTACGACGAGGAGATCCTGGCGGAGAAGCTCGACGTCGTGCTCAAGGAGAAGAACCAGATCCTCACGAAGGTGTACGGCCGGCTCCCGGTCGAGGCCGACGCGATCCTCCGCGATTCCCTCGGGTACGCGGAGCGCCTGCGCCCGCACGTCGCCGACACCGCGAAGCTGCTCCATGACGCGTTGAGCAGCGGTGAGCACGTGATGCTCGAGGGCGCGCAGGGGACGATGCTCGACCTCGACCATGGGACCTATCCGTTCGTCACGTCGTCGACGCCCGTCGCGGGATACGCGTGCGCCGCGGCCGGGTTCGGGCCGCAGCACGTGGAGCGCGTGATCGGCATCACGAAGGCGTACGTGACGCGCGTCGGGTCCGGTCCGTTCCCGACGGAGGCGCTCGACGCCGACGGCGAGCGGATGGGGGAACGCGGCCACGAGTTCGGCACGACGACGGGTCGCAAGCGCCGATGCGGCTGGTTCGACGCGGTCGTTTCCCGTTACGCCGCAAGGCTCAACGGGGTCACGGAGGTCTTCCTCACGAAGCTGGACGTCCTCTCGGGCTTCGAGACGGTGAAGGTCTGCACGAGCTACCGAGCCGGCGGTGACACGTGGGACGACGTGCCGCCGAACCAGACGCTCTTCCACGACGCCGAACCCGTGTGGGAGGAGCTTCCGGGGTGGGAGGCGGAGCTCGATGCGTGTCGTTCGTTCGACGAGCTCCCGGAGGAGGCTCGGTCGTACGTGCGCGCGATCGAGGAGCTGGGGGGCGTGCGCGTGTCCGTCGTGGGTGTGGGGCCCGCGCGGGAGCAGACGCTCCCGGTGCCGGCGTGAGGGTCCTCGTCGTCGGGAGCGGCGGGCGGGAGCACGCGCTCGCGTGGCGTCTCGCGTCAAGCCCGTCGGTCGACGACGTCCACGCCGCTCCCGGGAACGTGGGGATCGCGTCGCTCGGCGAGTGCCACGCCGCCGCTGCGGACGACGTCGCGGCGATGGTCAAGCTGATTGACCAATTGGATGCCGATCTGACCGTGATCGGTCCCGAGGCGCCGCTCGTGGCGGGCCTCGCGGACGAGCTCGACGCGGCAGGTCGACGCGTCTTCGGCGTGTCCGCGGACGCGGCTCGGCTCGAAGGGTCGAAGGCGTTCGCGAAGGAGGTCATGGTCCGCCACGGCATCCCGACGGCGCGCGCCGGCACGTTCGACGAGGTCGATCCCGCCGTCGCGTTCGTCGACGCGCTCGGCGGACGAGCGGTCGTGAAGGCCGACGGGCTCGCGGCGGGGAAGGGCGTGGTGGTCGCGGAGCGCCGCGACGAGGCCGTCGCCGCGATCGAGGCGTCCCTCGTGGGCCGAGCGTTCGGTGAGGCAGGCGCCCGCGTCGTCGTCGAGGAGCTGCTCGAGGGGCCCGAGGTCTCGGCGTTCGCGGTCTCCGACGGAACCACCGTCGTTCCGTTGGCGCTGTCGCAAGACTTCAAGCGCGTCGGCGACGGCGACACCGGACCGAACACCGGCGGCATGGGCGCGTACTCCCCGCTGCCGTGGATCGACGCGGAGGACGAGCGCGCGATCTGGGACGACGTCGTGAAGCCGACGATCATGGCGATGGCGGCCGACGGAACCCCGTACCGCGGTGTCCTCTTCGCCGGGCTGATGCTGACCGCCGACGGCCCGAAGACGCTGGAGTACAACTGTCGCTTCGGCGATCCCGAGACCGAGGCGCTGATGCCGCGCCTCGACGGCGATCTCGGGGAGCTGCTCGCGGCGTGCGCCGACGGCGATCTCTCCACCGTGCGGCCGGTGTTCCGCGACGAGGCGGCGGTCACGGTGGTCCTCGCGAGCGGTGGCTATCCGGGCTCGTACGGGACCGGGTTCCCGATCGAGGGGATCGACGACGCGGAGCGCGTCGATGGCGTCACGGTCTTCCATGCGGGGACGGCGTTGCGCGACGGTACAGTGGTGACCGCGGGAGGGCGGGTCCTCGCCGTGAGCGCCACCGGCTCGACCCTCGCCGAGGCCCGTCACCGCGCGGAGCTGGCCTGCGATCGCGTCTCGTTCGAGGGGATGCATCGTCGCCGTGACATCGCCGCACGCGCGGCGGGGGAGGAGGCAGAGACGTGAGCGACGCATCGCCGCGGGTCGGCGTCCTCGCCGCATCGCCCGCGGAGCTTCCGATCATGCGCCAGGCGGGCCTCATCCTCGAGAAGTTCGGCGTCGACCACGAGGTCCGCATCATGTCGAGCTCTCGGAACCCGGACCTCGTCGACGAGTACGCCCGCACCGCGTTCGAGCGCGGCCTGAAGGTGATGATCTGCTCGACGGGGCTGTCGGGTCACCTCGCCGCCGCCGTCGCGGCGCGCACGGTGCTGCCGGTGATCGGGGTTCCGATCGCGACGTCGCCACAGATGGTCGGGAACGAGGCGCTCGCGATCACGGCCCAGATGCCGACGGGGGTTCCGATCGCGACGGTCGGCGTCGATGCGAGCGTGAACGCGGCGATCCTGGCTGCGCAGATCATCGGGATCACCGACGAAGAGGTGCAGTCCGCGCTGTGGAAGTTCAAGGACGACCTCGCCGAAGGCCTGAAGCTCTAGGAGGTTCCGCCGTGACGCTCGGGGAACCGCCCATCGCCGGCAGCGAGGTCGACACGTTGATCGGTTCCCTCGAGCGGCAGCGCCGCATCATCGAGTGGAAGTGCGGCGGGCTCGACGCCGAGGGGGTGCGCGCCACGGCCGCCGCGTCGACGATCACGCTCGGCGGGCTGCTGAAGCACCTCGCGCTCGTCGAGGACGACTACTTCTCGAACCGGCTGCTCGGGCGTTCGCCGGGACCACCCTGGGAGGACGTCGACTGGGACGCCGATCCCGACTGGGAGTGGCGGACCGGCGGCGACGATCCGCCCGCCGAGACGATGGCCCTGTGGCGGGCGGCGGTCGCGCGATCGCGAGCGACCACCGCCGAGGTGCTCGCCGACGGAGGGCTCGACTTCGTAGCGCGAGGGATCAGCGACCCCGAAGGCAACGCGCCGAGCTTCCGGCGGATCATGATCGACCTGATCGAGGAGTACGCCCGCCACGCGGGTCACGCCGACATCATCCGGGAATCGATCGACGGCCTCGTGGGCGAGGATCCGCCCGACTGACGCGGAACGCGATGAGCGACGAGATCACCCCGAGGCGGTTCCACGAGGCGGACGGGGTCGACGACTGGCGCGTGATCGGCACGGGCGCGTGCGCGTACTTCCGGACGCGCTCGTTCGCGCGGGGGCTCGAACTCGCGAACGCGATCGGCGAGCTGGCCGACGCGGCGAACCATCACCCCGACGTCGACATCCGCTACATGGGTGTGACGGTGCGGCTCTTCACGCACGACGTCCGGAGCCTCACCGAGCGCGACCTGTCGCTCGCGCGAGGGATCTCGCAGGCGGCTCGGGACCTCGGGATCGACGCGGATCCGACGCGTGTCCAGGACGTGGAGCTCACGATCGACGCGATGTCGCGCCCCGCCGTCGTGCGTTTCTGGCAGGCCGTCCTCGGCTACCGCCAGGTCGGCGACGACGACCTCGTGGATCGTGACGTCCGATCGGCACCGATCTGGTTCCAGCAGATGGACGAGCCGCGGGCGGGTCGCAACCGGATCCACCTGGACGTCTTCGTGCCGCACGACCAGGCCGAGGCCAGGGTCGCGGCCGCGCTCGAGGCCGGCGGCCGGATCGTCCAGGACGGGTTCGCTCCGGCCTGGTGGACCCTCGCGGACCCCGAGGGCAACGAGGTCGACGTCGCGACCTGGATGGGACGCGACTGAGCGACCGGCCCGCGGACGTGCGCTCGTAGACTGCGGGGCGTGATCCCCCGGTACGAGGTGCCCGAGATCTCGGCGGTGTGGTCCGACGAGGCACGGCTCGGGCACTGGCTCGAGATCGAGCTCCTGGCCGTCGAGGCGTGGGCGGAGCTCGGCAGGATCCCGGAGGCTGACGCCGCGGTCTGTCGCGAGCGCGCGGCGTTCACGGTCGAGGCGGTGCTCGAGCGCGAAGCCGTCACGCGACACGACGTCGCCGCGTTCGTCGACGTCGTCGCGGCCTCGATCGGCGAGCCCGGGCGATGGGTCCACTTCGGGATGACCTCGAGCGACGTGCTCGACACGGCGTTCGCGCTGCAGCTGCGCGCGGCGTCGGACGTGTTGCTCGCCGACCTCGAGCGGCTGCTCGACGCCCTGAAGCGCCAGGCGCTCGTGCACCGGGACACGCCGTGCATCGGCCGCTCCCACGGCGTCCACGCCGAGCCGACGTCGTTCGGACACAAGCTCGCCGTCTTCGCGTTCCAGCTCGATCGCGACCGTGATCGACTGAAGCTCGCTCGTGAGGTCGTGAGCGTCGGCGCGATCAGCGGCGTGGTCGGAACGTACGCGAGCGTCGATCCGCGCGTGGAGGAGCGCGTCTGCGCGCGCCTCGGTCTCACGCCCAGCGAGGCGAGCACGCAGGTGGTCCAGCGCGATCGTCACGCGGAGCTGATGAACGCGGTCGCGCTGTGCGGCTCGACGCTCGACGCGATCGCGACGGAGATCCGCCATCTCGCACGCACCGAGGTTCGCGAGGTCCAGGAGCCGTTCGCCGACGGCCAGAAGGGCTCCAGCGCGATGCCCCACAAGCGGAACCCCGTCATCTGCGAACGGATCAGCGGGCTCGCGCGCGTGCTGCGGGGTCATGCCGTCACGGCGCTCGAGAACGTGACGCTCTGGCACGAACGTGACATCTCGCACTCGTCGGCCGAGCGGATCGTCTTCCCGGACGCGACCGGTCTGCTCGCCTTCATGCTGCGCGACCTGAGCCGCGTGATCGAGGGGTTGCAGGTGTTCCCCGATCGGATGCGCGAGAACCTGATGGCGCAGGGAGGCATCGCCTTCAGTCAGACCGCGCTGCTGGCGCTCGTCGAGGCCGGCATGGCTCGTGACGACGCGTACCGGATCGTGCAGCGGGCGGCCGCCGCGGCGTGGGACGAAGGCGCGTCGTTCGCGGAGCGGATCGCCGCGGACGCCGACGTCACCGAGCGGCTGGATGCGGCGCAGCTCGAGGCGCTGTTCGATCCTTCGCGGTTCCTGCGGAACCTCGGCGGCGTCTTCGACCGGCTCGAGAAGCTCCCGGTGGACGCCGCGTGACGTCGGCCGATCTCGTCGCGCAGGGCAAGGTCCGTGACGTCTACCGGGCCGGCGACGACGAGCTGCTGCTCGTGGCCACCGATCGGATCAGCGCCTTCGACGTGGTCCTGCCGAACCCGATCCCCGACAAGGGGCGTGTGCTGACGGGGCTGTCCGTGCGCTGGTTCGCCGAGACGACGGATCTCGTCGGCAACCATCTGGTGTCTGCGGATCGCGCCGCCTTCCCCGCGCCGTTCGACGCCGAGGCCGCCCTCGCCGGGCGCTCGGTGCTGGTGCGGCGCGCCGAGGTCATCCCCGTGGAGTGCGTCGCCAGGGGCTACCTGTCCGGCAGCGGGTGGGCGCAGTACCAGCAGACACGGAGCGTCTGCGGCGTGGCGCTCCCCGCGGGACTCGACGAGTCCGGCCGCCTGCCCGAGCCGATCTTCACGCCGACGACGAAGGCGGCGGAAGGGCACGACCTTCCGCTCACGTTCGACGAGACGGCTGAGCTCGTGGGACGCGGTCTCGCCGAGAAGCTGCGGGAGCTCACGATCGGGGTCTACGAGCGGATCGCCGGCATCGCGCTGGCGCGCGGGATCATCGTTGCCGACACGAAGTTCGAGTTCGGCTTCGCCGACGGCGAGCTGCTGCTGATCGACGAGGTCGGCACGCCGGACTCCAGCCGGTTCTGGCCGGCCGACGGGTACGAGCCCGGAAGGCCGCAGCCGTCGTTCGACAAGCAGTACGTCCGCGACTGGCTCCTCGCGAGCGGCTGGGACCGCGAACCGCCGCCGCCGGCGCTTCCGCGCGACGTGGTCGACGGAACGAGCGCCCGGTACGAGGAGGCGTACGAACGGCTGGTCGGGGAACCGTTCGAGGCGTTCCGCGAGCGCGTCGGGGCGCCCGCCGACGCGACCGCCGACGCGGCGGCGCTCGATCGTCTCCGGGAGGAGCACGGATGACGCAACGCTTCACGTTCGAGGTGCTCGTGTCGCTGAAGCCAGGGCTCGCCGATCCGCAGGGCAAGGCGGTGGAGTCGTCGCTGCCCGCCCTCGGATGGACGAACGTGTCGGGCGTCCGCGTCGGACGGCACGTCGAGCTCGCCGTCGAGGCCTCGTCCGAGGCCGACGCCCGCGCCCAGGTCGAGGACATGGCCGCGCGGCTGCTGTCGAACCCGGTGATCGAGGACTTCCGGATCCTCGAGACCGAGGGACGTTCGTCGTGAGCGCGTCCGCGGGTCCGCGCGTCGGGGTGGTGACGTTCCCGGGATCGCTCGACGACGGGGACGCGATCCGCGCGGTCGAGACGATGGGCGGGGTCGGCGTTCCGCTGTGGCACGCCGAGCGCGACCTCCGCGGCGTCGACGCCGTGATCCTGCCGGGAGGGTTCTCCTACGGTGACTACCTGCGCTGTGGCGCGATCGCCCGGTTCGCGCCCGTGATGGAGGAGGTCGCGGCGTTCGCGGAGCGCGGCGCTCCGGTGCTCGGCATCTGCAACGGCTTCCAGATCCTCTGCGAGTCGGGCCTCTTGCACGGCGCGATGATCCGGAACCGCTCGCTCCGGTTCATCTGCCGCGAGGTGTGGCTGCGCGTCGAGACGTCGCAGACGCCGGTCACGGCGGACCTCACGCCGGGAGAGACCGTGCAGGTGCCGATCAAGCACGGCGAGGGACAGTGGGTCGCGACGCCGGAGCAGCTCGAGCGCGTCGAGGCCGAAGGGCTCGTCGTGTTCCGCTACGCCAGGCACGACGGCGTCGTCGACGACGCCTCCAACCCGAACGGTGCGACGAACGCGATCGCCGGCATCCGGAACGAGCGCGGCAACGTCGTCGGGTTGATGCCGCATCCCGAGCACGCCGTCGATCCCGACGTCGGTCCGACCGGTGGCCAGCCGATGTTCGCCTCGCTGCTCGCGTCGGCGATGGCGACGGCGTGACGGGCGAGGCGCGGTGACGGGACCCACGGCGACCGAGGCGCGATGAGCACGACCGAGACGCCGCTGTACCGCCGGCTCGGGCTCCAGGACGACGAGTTCGAGCGGATCGTCGCCACGCTCGGCCGTGAACCGAACCGCGCCGAGCTCGCGATGTACAGCGTGATGTGGTCCGAGCACTGTTCCTACAAGTCGTCGAAGGTGCACCTGAAGACGCTCCCCACCGAGGGGCCCGCGGTGCTCGTGGGGCCGGGCCAGGACGCAGGGGCGGTCGACATCGGCGACGGCGACGCAGCCGTCTTCAAGCTCGAGTCGCACTCCCATCCGAGCGCGATCGAGCCCTACCAGGGTGCCGCGACGGGCGTCGGCGGGATCGTCCGCGACATCGTGTCGATGGGCGCACGGCCCGTCGCGCTGATGGACCCGCTGATGTTCGGCCCGCTCACCGATCCGCGGAACCGCTGGGTGTTCGAGGGCGTGATCGCCGGGATCGGCGGCTACGGCAACTGCATCGGCGTTCCGACGGTCGGCGGCGAGATCCGGTTCGCCGAGCCCCACAGCGCCAACCCGACCGTGAACGTCATGTGCGTCGGGATCGCGAAGGCCGACGAGCTCGTGACGGCCACGTCGCTCACCCCGCACGTCGGCTCCTTGATGGTGCTGTACGGCGCCTCGACCGGCCGCGACGGGATCGGCGGCGTCTCTGTGCTCGCGAGCGCCACGATCGAGGGAGGCGCCGAGGCGAGCCGCCCGAGCGTGCAGATCGGCGATCCGTTCGCGGAGAAGCTCCTGATCGAGGCATCGCTCGAGCTGATCCGGGGCGACCTGCTCGAGGGGCTCCAGGACCTCGGCGGCGCGGGGATCACCTGCGCCGTGAGCGAGTCGGCGGCGCGCGCCGGCATGGGCGCGCGGATCGACCTCGACACGGTGCCGCTCCGCGAGCCCGACATGGAGGCGTTCGAGATCCTCACCAGCGAATCGCAGGAGCGGATGCTCGCCATCGTGCACCCGTCGAAGCTCGAGGCCGTCCGCGGCGTGTGCGAGACGTGGGGGCTGCGGACCGCCGTGATCGGGGAGCTCGTCGACGGCGGCGGCCTCGAGATCCGGCTCGGCGGAACGAGCGTCGCCGAGGTGCCGGCTCGCTCGCTGGCCGACGACGGGCCCGAGTACGACCGTCCGCGACGGGCGCCGACCGCGGCGCCCGCCGACGCCGATCCGACGTACGACCGTTTCGACGGTGACCTGCGAGGCGCGTTCTTCGCGGTGCTGACGTCGCCGAACGTCGCGAGCAAGCGCTGGGCGTTCGAGCAGTACGACCGCTACGTGCAAGGGCAGACCGTCGAGGGCCCCGAGAGCGACGCCGCCGTGGTCCGTGTCCCGGGCACGCTGAAGGGATTGGCGCTCTCGACCGACGGGAACGGCCGGTTCGGGCACCTCGACCCGGCGCTCGGCGCGATGCACGCCGTCGCCGAAGCGGCGCGGAACGTCGCCGTCACGGGCGCCCGGCCGCTCGCGATCACGAACTGCATGAACTTCGGCAACCCGGAGCGCCCCGAGGTGATGTGGCAGTTCGCCGAGGCGATCCGCGGCATGCGGGCGGCCTGCGACGCGCTCGGAACGCCCGTCACCGGCGGCAACGTGAGCTTCTACAACGAGGCCGGCGACAGCGCGATCTGGCCGACGCCCGTGATCGGCATGCTCGGGCTGCTCCGCGACTACCGCCTGCGGGTCCCGACGGCGTTCCCGCGAGGCCGCCTGAGGGTCTACGTGGCCGGCGAGACGTTCGCGGAGCTCGGCGGATCGGAGTTCGCCGACGTCGTCCTGGGGCGCATCGCGGGCACCCCTCCCGCGCTCGACCTCGAGCGCGAGCGTGCGCTGCACGCGTTCCTCGCCGAGGCCGCCGACGAGGCGGTGCTGGCGAGCGCACACGACTGCGCCGACGGCGGTCTCGCCGTGGCGCTCGCCGAGACCGCGGTCCTTGGCGGGCACGGGTTCGCGGTGACGCTTCCGGACGACCTCCCGTCGCACGTGTGCCTGTTCAGCGAGTCGGCCTCGCGCGTGGTGCTCGGCGTGGAGCCCGCCGACGAGGCACGAGCGCTCGAGATCGCGGCGCGCCACGGCGTGCCGATGCGCGCCGTCGGGGAGACGGGCGGCCCTCGCGTGGTGATCGACGGCATGCTGGAGGCGACCGTGGAGGAGCTCCGCGACGCGTGGGAGCTGGCGATCCCTCGGCTGCTCGGCGAGGCCGATTGACGACCTCCGAACCGATGCTCCGCGCCGTCACGTTCGACCACTGGGACACCCTCGTCCACGACCCCCGTGGGATCCGTCCGCGCCAGCTCGCGGCGTGGATCGACGTCCTCACGCCGCGTGGCTACGAGGTCGAGCGCCACGTCCTCGAGGCGGCGTTCGACGCGAACTGGACGCTGTTCGAGGAGCGGTGGGAGGCCAACGTCCAGCACGGGCCCCGCCAGTCGACCGAGGTGATCCTCCGCGAGCTCGGGCTCACGTGCGACGAGGTGGTGCAGGAGGAGCTCGTCGAGGCGTTCGCCTACGCGGGACGCGAGGCCGGCCTCGAGACCGCCGACGGTGCCGAGGAGACCCTGCGACGGCTGCGCGACGCCGGGGTGAGGATCGGGATCGTCTGCGACGTCGGGCTCACCTCGTCGGCGACGCTCCGTCACCGACTCGAGGGGTTCGGGTTGATGGGGTACTTCGACCACTGGTCGTTCAGCGACGACGTCGGCTGCTTCAAGCCGTACCCACCGATCTTCGAGCACGCGATGGCCGGCCTCGCCGTCGAGGATCCCGCCGAGATGGCGCACGTCGGAGACGGTCGCCGCACCGATGTCGCCGGGGCGCTCGCGATGGGCATGACGGCGGTGCGCGCCGCCTGGTTCGTCGACCGCGGACCCGAGACGGGGCCCGAGGCCCACCACGTCGCGACCGACATCCGGCAGGTGCCAACGCTGCTCGGGCTCGCCTAGGTTCTCGCCGGCCGCTCTCACGCGTGGCTCCTCCCGGACGTCGTTCCATCGAGCACGGGCGGGAGGTGAACGATGGACCGACGGAAGGACCGCTGGGCGGGATGGCGCAGGGCCGAACCCGAGGTGGAGCCGCCGCGCCGCGGGTCGATGTTCCGACGGCGACGCGTGGTGCGGACGCTCGAGGAGGACCCCGACGCGCTCCGGCGGCGCTGGTGGATCGCGTGACGGGAGGGCTTCCGCCCTTCGACGCCTTCCTCGACGCGAACGGCCCGACGGTCTACCGGTTCCTGCGGGTGGCGGTCGGGCCGACGGACGCCGACGACGTGTACCAGGAGACGTTCCTCTCGGCGCTGCGCGGGTATCCGAAGGTCCGCGAAGGCGACAAGCTCGACCGGTGGATCCTCGCGATCGCGTCGCGCAAGGCGATCGACCACCACCGCTCCGCCGGCCGTCGCCCGATCCCGACCGACGACCTGCCCGACACGGCGGTCGACGACGAGCCGCAGCCGGTCGACGACGCGCTCTGGAAGGCCGTGCGGGCGTTGCCGGCGAAGCAGCGCGTCGCCGTGGTGCATCGCCACGTGCTCGACCGCAGCTACGACGACATCGCCGCGCTGATGGGCTGCTCGCTCGATGCCGCGCGTGCCAACGTGTACCAGGGGATGAAGCGACTCCGGGAGCTGGTGGGATGAACGCGAACGAGCTGAAGCGCCTCGCCACGCGGGCCGACGGAAGGCGAGGCGCGACCGATGCGCGATCGCGTTTCGTCGACGCCGCGGTGATCGCCGGCGCCGTCGACGTCGCCGTCGGCGCCGTCGAGAGCCCCGTGGGGCGCCTGTACGTCGCCGTGACGCCGAAGGGCGTCGCCAGGGTGGCCTTCGCCGACGAGGACCGCGACGACGTGCTCGCCGAGCTCGCGGAGCGCCTCTCACCCCGCATCCTCGAGTCGGAACGGGCCACCGCCGCGATCCGCCGCGAGCTCGAGCAGTACTTCGACGGTCGTCGGACGCGCTTCGACGTGCCGGTCGACCGCCGGTTGATCCGCGGCATCGCGCGCGACGTCCTGGGCGCGACGTCGAAGATCCCGTTCGGCCGGACCTCGACCTATCGGGACATCGCGGAACGGATCGGACGGCCGCGCGCCGCCCGCGCCGTCGGGAACGCGTTGGGCTCGAACCCGATCCCCATCGTGATCCCGTGCCACCGGGTGCT
>DATHTO010000144.1:0-11433 GCA_035463115.1 Actinomycetota bacterium
CCGCCCGATCCGAGCTCGCGGAGCGCGCCCTTGTCGATCTCGACGTCGAAGTGCCCGCTGTTCGCGAGCATCGCGCCGTCCTTCATCAGTTCCATGTGCTCGCGCCGGATCACGGCCTTGTCGCCGGTCACGGTGATGAAGATGTCGCCGATGCGCGCCGCATCGCGGAGCGGCATCACGCGGTAGCCCTCCATCACGGCCTCGAGCGCGGCCGTCGGGTCCACCTCCGTGACGATGATCTGCGCCCCGAGGCCGCGGGCGCGCGAGGCGACACCGCGCCCGCACATGCCGAAGCCGCAGACGACGACGTTGCGCCCGGCGATCAGCCGGTTCGTCGCGCGCATGATCGCGTCCATCGTCGACTGTCCCGTGCCGTAGCGGTTGTCGAAGAGGTGCTTCGTGTCGGCGTCGTTCACGGACACGATCGGGTAGCGCAGGGCGCCGTCACCCGCCATCGCCCGGAGCCGGATCACCCCGGTCGTCGTCTCCTCGGTGCCGCCCCAGACGTCGGCGATCTGGTCGACGCGCTGCTTGTGCAGGACGCTGACCATGTCGGCGCCGTCGTCCATCGTGATCTGCGGACGCACGTCGAGCACGGCGTTGATGTGCTTGAAGAACGTGTCGGTGTCCTCGCCCTTGATCGCGAACGTCTCGACGCCGGCGTCGGTGAGCGCCGCGGCGACGTCGTCCTGCGTCGACAGCGGGTTCGAGGCGCAGAGCAGCACGGTCGCCCCACCGGCGGCGAGCGTCGTCATCAGGTTCGCCGTCTCGGTCGTCACGTGCAGGCAGGCGGCGATCGCCACGCCGTCGAGCGGGCGCTCCTTCTCGAACCGCTCCTTGATCTGACCGAGCACCGGCATCTCGCCGGCCGCCCAGGCGATCCGTTCGTGGCCGGTGGGCGCCAGGGCCGCATCCCTCACATCAGGCATCCGAAGCTCCTTCCAGAGGGAGGCGTGGGAACAGATCCACGAGGAGCCTCCCGACGGCCTTCGCGGTCTCGTTCGACACGCGGACGACCTCCTCGTGGGACACGTCTTCACCGAAGGCGTTCGTGACGGAGCACAGGCCGAGCACCCGCATGCCGAGCGCGCGCGCCGGCAGCACCTCCGGAACCATCGACATCCCGACGACGGTGGCGCCGGCCTGCCGCAGGAGCCCGAGCTCCGCCGGCGTCTCGTAGGCCGGCCCTTGCATCGCCGCGTACACGCCGTCGGTCGCGCGGACCCCGATCTCCCGCGCCTCCTCGAGCGCGAGCCGGCGGAGCTCCGCGTCGTACGCACCGGCCATCGGGACGAACGCCGGCGTCCCGTCGGGCGAACGCCACCCACGCAACGGCGACTCCCCCATCATGTTGATGTGGTCGCTGAGCACGACCACCGTTCCGGCCGGGAGGCGCTCGACGAGCCCGCCGACGGCCGCGGTGATCACCATCGTCGACGCGCCGAGCTCGCGCGCCAGGCGCGGAAGGAGCGCCGGGACGTCCATCCCATGGCCCTCGTAGACGTGCACGCGCCCGCTGAACGCCGCGACCGGAACGCCCGCGAGGGTTCCGACGATCAGCCGCCCGGCATGACCCGGCACGGCCGAGGGCGGGAAGCCGGGGAGGTCCGTGAACGCGAACGACGCCTCCTCGGCGAGGTTGTCGCCGAGCGCGGGCCCGAGCCCTGAGCCGAGGACGATGCCGACCCGCGGCCGCAGGGTCGTGGCGGCCCGGACGACCGACGCCGCCTGCGCCGCGAGGTCGTCGCCGGGACCCGGGCGGCCTCCGGTCATGCCGACCCCGCGAGCGCGGCCTTCAGCCGCGCGATCGCCTCGATCGGGCTGGGGTCGACGCCGCGACCGAGACCGACGTAGGTCGACGCGACGTCGCCGAGCACGACCAGCGAGAACAGGCGGGCGAGCGGTGACGTTCCGCTGGCTCGGACCTCGACCGGCTCGGCGCCGGCCCGGCGGGCGATGTCGAGCGACAGGTCGAAGCGTCCGGCGACGTCGGGCGCCTCGTCGGTCTCGCGGAGCGCGACGATGGCGAACGAACGCCCCGTGCCCTCCGACCATCCGACGACCTCGTTGTGGTCGAGCTCGGGGAGCGCCGACGAGAACGCCGGCAGCTTCGCGTTCTCGTTCCACTGGGTGCGCCACCGGTTCGCGGCGGTGGCGGCGAACCCCTCGGCACCCCAGATCACCGGGACGCGCTCGCCCATCGCGACCGCCACCTGCTTCGCGGCGTTCCGGTCCGCCGGAACGTCAGGACCGAGATCGGCGACCAGCCGCTCCATCTCCTCGACGGCTTCGTCGACGTCGGCGCCCAGGCGCGGGAGCAGTCCCGCGGCCTCGAGCGCGCCGAGCAGACCGAAGGCGAGGTGCCCGAGCGCGGCGCGCGGCATGAGCCCCTCGGGCACGCGGACGACCGGGATGCCGGCCACCGTCGCGCGGTCGGCGAGCTCGCCGCCGGAGGTCAGCGCCATCGTGCGGCATCCGCGGGCGAGGGCCTCCTCGAAGGCAGCGAGGGATTCGGCGGTCCCACCGGAGTACGAGCACACGACCACGAGCGTCGACGGGGCGCAGTACCCGGGGAGCTCCGGCCCGCGGTTCACCTCGATCGGAACGCCGAGACGGCCGCGGAACAGGCTCCGGAGCACGTCGCCCGCCACCGCCGAGCCACCCATCCCGCAGTAGGTCACGGCCGCCACGCCGTCGAGCGACGGGAGCGGCGAGAGCGCACGGCCGTCGGCGTACGACGTGCGTGCCTGTGCGGGGAGGGACGCGACGGCGCCGAGCATGTCGCCGGCATCCAGCTCGCGCAGTCGCCCGACGTCGTCGAGGTCGATCACGTCTTCTTGGCCCCGCGACCGCCCGCGGCCGGCTTCTCCGCCTCGTCGATCAGCATCACCGGGATGCCGTCGCGGACGGGGTACCGGTAGCCGCAGGTGCGGCACACGATGACCTGCTCGTCCTCGCGGTAGTCGATCTCGCCGCGGTCGTTCGGGCACACGAGGATCTCGAGGAGCTGCGCGTCCAACGTCATCGGTTGCCTCCTTCGCCGCGGATCAGGCCCAGCACGAGCTCCGTCTTCTCGGCCAGGAGCTCGGCGGTCGTCGCCTCGGCGTTCAGCCGCAGGAGCGGTTCGGTGTTCGACGGGCGGACGTTGCACCACCAGTCGTCGAACTCTACCGTCAGCCCGTCGAGCCGGTCCTGGCGCCCCTCGGCCAGCGCCGCGGCCACGGCGTCGATCGTCGCGGCGGGATCGTCGACCCGCGAGTTGATCTCGCCGCTCGCCGAATACTTCCGGAATGGCGCGAGCACCTCCGAGAGCGGCGCTCCGGTCGACGACAGCTCTCCGAGCGCGACCACCGCGGCGATCAGGCCGCTGTCGGCTCGGTAGTTGTCGCGGAAGTAGTAGTGCCCCGAGTGCTCGCCGCCGAAGATCGCCCCCGTCTCGGCCATCACCTGCTTGATGAACGAGTGACCCACGCGGGTCCGGATCGGCTCGCCGCCCTCCGCGCGCACGGTCTCCGGGACGATCCAGGAGCAGATCAGGTTGTGGACGATCTTCGCACCCGGCTCGCGGCGCAGCATCGCGCGCGCGACGAGCGCCGTGAGGACCGAGCCGGTGACGTCGCCGGCGCGTTCGTCGACGAGGAACACGCGGTCGGCGTCGCCGTCGAACGCGAGGCCGACGTCGGCGTCGCGCTCGAGCACCGCTGCCTTCAGCTCCTTCTGGTTCGCGGGGTCGATCGGATCGGCCGGATGGTTCGGGAACGTGCCGTCGAGCTCCGGATACAGGTGGTGCAGCTCGACGGGGAGCCGATCGAACACCGCCGGCACGACGAGGCCACCCATCCCGTTCGCGGTGTCGGCGACGACGCTCAGCGGCCGCATCGCCGCGACGTCGGCGAAGCCGAGGACGTGCTCCACGTAGCCGTCGAGGAGGTCGATCGCCTCGACCGTGCCGCGGGCGGACGCGGTCGATGCCGGCCCGCCCCGCTCGACGATCGCTCGGATGTCACCGAGGCCGGTGTCCTGGCCGACCGGCCGCGCACCGGGCAGGCAGAACTTGAGGCCGTTGTACTGCTTGGGGTTGTGGCTCGCCGTGAGCATGATCCCGGGAAGGTCGAGGGAGCCCGAGGCGTAGTAGAGCAGGTCGGTCGACGCGAGCCCGAGGTCCGCGACGTCGGCGCCGCGCGACGTGATGCCGTCGGCGAGCGCGACCGCGAGATCGGGGGACGAGAGCCGCGCGTCGCGGCCGATCAGGAACTTCGGGAGACCCGCCCACTCGACGAACGCGGCGCCGATCCGACGGACGAGGTCGACGTCGAGCTCGTCCGGCACCACGCCTCGGACGTCGTACGCCTTGAAGATGCGGTCGAGCGCGGACGCGGAACCGGCGGTGGCCATCGGTTCCGCATCCTACTCAAGGTCGGAACGGCGGACGGTGCGAGCTGCGGTCGCCGATCAGCGAGGGACGGTGCGCAAGGCCTCGACGGCCCGGCGACGATGGGCGGCGCCTCGCTGCGGGCGCGTCACCGGGCGACGACGAGATCGAGGACCGAGGCGAGCGGAACGAGCTCCCCTTCGCGGAACCACCACTTCGACTCGCAGAGGTGGCACGTGCTGAAGAGGACGTCGCGGCCGCTGACGGCCATCGAGATCGAGATCAGGTCGCCCTGACGACAGTTCGGGCAGGGTCCGTGGGGAGCGGCGTCGAGGGGGTCGTTCATGGCCGTAGCTTCGACCGCGGAGGCCCGCGCTGCCCATAGCGACCCGGGCCCATTTCGATACCGGCCGCGCTGCGGCGGACCGCTGGTCCTGGCATGACGACGACCCGGCCGCCGGGGGACGCGTGGGTCGGCCGTTCGGCCGAGCTCGCCCGGTGCGAGGTCGGGGGCGGTGGGTCCGGTCAGGCCGACGCGGCGACGCGCGTCGAGGCCGCGCGATCGTCGCGGACGCTCCAGCCGACCGGCGGGGTCAACCGGTCGACGTGCTCGCGACAGAGGTCGAGCAGGTTCGGGTCCCGCTCGGACCGGAGGTCGCCGACGATCACCTGGCGGGCCGCGTACGCGAGCGTCACCGTCGCGACGGGCTCCGTCCCGCATCGCATCTTCGCGCAGATCCGCATCCGCGGACGATAGATCACACGCGTGTGATTTCCAAGCGTCTCCCACCCGCGTTGCGCCGCAGGGCGCCGGCGATGGGGCCGTCGATCAGATGTCGAACTCGGCCGGGGTGTCGCCCTCCTGCGCACCGCCCGGGCGGTGTCCGACGATCACGACGTGCTCGCCGACGTCGATCATCTCGAACAGCTCCTCGACCTCTTCGTTTCGCATGCGGATGCAGCCGTGCGAGGCGTAGGTCCCGATCGACTCCGGAGCCGGAGTGCCGTGGACGCGGATCAATCCCGGGGCGTCGATGTAGATCGCCCGGGTGCCCATCGGGGCCGTCGGTCCGCCGGGGACGACGGCGGGGAGGCTCGCTCCCCAGCTGTCGAGCGCCGGGTTGTACCAGGTCGGGTTCACGCGCTTGTCCCAGATCTCCCACACGCCGGTGGGCGTGATCCAGCCCGGCTTGGCGGTGGCGACGTCCCACGTGCCGATCACCTCGAAGCCGTCGTACAGCTCGAGGACGTTCCGATCGACGCGCACGACGATCGTGCGACCGAGCTCCTTCGTCGCGATCTTCGGCGCGAGCTTGACGGTCTCGATCTCGATGCGGCGCTCGCCCGCCTCGAGCGCCGAACGGATCGTCGCGGCCGCCTCGTCGACGGGCAGCTTGCGCCCGGCCGAGGAGCGGTGGAACACGATGTCGTTCGCGTCCTTCGTGATGCCGATCGAGGCGTTCGTCCAGGGCTCGAAGACCTCGTCGGCGAGCTCGGCGGCGAGCTGCTCGATCGCCCGGCCGCCGGTGCGGTACTCCACGTCGATCTCGACGCCGACCGACTCGTCGTTCACGCGGTGCCAGAACCGGTCGAAGGTGCTGAGCGTCGCGTTGAGGGACAGCGCCTGGTGCACCGCGTCACCGACCGCCGCTCGTCGGCCGAGCTCGGCGGGCGAGACCCTCGACCGGTGATCGCCGACCGTGACGACGAGCGGCTCGGCGAGCTCTTCGTCGACCGCGGCGCGCACCGCCTGGGCCGCCTCGCGACGGGTCATGCCCCCGACGTCGATGCCCGCGATGCGCACCCCCGGAAGGATCTGCGCGGTGCGCGAGACCTCGTAGCGGTACGCGCCGAAGGCGGCGCCGCCGGCGACGAGCACCGCGAGCGAGGCCACCGTCGTGACGACGGCGACCACGCCGAACCGACGGCTTCGCGCGTGTCGTCCTCGGGCCATGGGGGTTGCGATCGACCCCGGGGAGGCGGGGTTGATGCCGCATGATACCGCGCTCGTTCCGAGCGGTCGCTACGCATCTCGTCGTCGCGCGGCCGGGCGAAGGCCGGTCTGGCGAAGGCCGAGCGGCCGACGGGTCAGAGGCCGTCGGGGAGCGGAAGGCCGAGGACGAGCGCGTACCGCGCGAAGCCCTCGATCCCGAGCGATGCGGAGGCCCCAAGGACGACGATCCCCTCGCCGTCGGAGCGCGCGAGGATCGCTGCGTCGGGCGCGGCGGCGAGGAACGGCTGCGGAACGACGACCGTCGCGCCGGCGGGAACGGCGATCCGCTGCTCCCGCGTCGTGATCGCCTCGCCGGACGCAAGGTGCTCGAGCGTCACGGAGGCATCACGTGAGCCCGGATTCACGACCACGACCTCGGGGAACGAGGGTTCGCCCATCACGGTGGACGGAACGACCCACGCCTCGGCGGGGTCGGCCGCGCCCGCCGTCGCGCCGTCGTCGACGGCGCGACCGTCGGCGCGCAGCGCGGCGACGATCGCGTCGGACGTCTCGACGTCGAGGTGGATCGACGCCGCTCCGTCGGTCGGGATGTCGTACGGCTGCGCCGTCGGTCCGGCCTGTTCCGGATCCGTCAGGCCGCCCGCCGCCTGAGGACTCTCCCCCGTGAGGAGCGTCGCGTCGAAGCGTGCTTCGATCTCGGACGGCACCCCGATCGACAGCGTGGTCGCTCCTGCGCCACCCGCGACCGGGAACTCGCGGGTCGGACCCACGAACGACGGCGTCGCGAGCGCGCTGCGGATCCCGCCGTCCCTCGAGGTCACGAACGACGCGACGGCGACCCGGCCCACCTGCGCCGTGACGTCGGCGACCAGCGCCCGCTCACCCTCCGCCGCGCGGTTGACCGCCAGCGCGACGCTGCGGCGTGGACCGATCTCGAGGTCGGTCCACTCCTCGGGACGGATCGGCGGCCGATCGGCCGTGAACAGCGCGACGTCGACGATGGCCTCGACGTCGTACGGGTTCGCGACGACGAGGAACGCGTCGTCGCCCTCGGGCGTGCCGGGATCGGCCGCGAACCAACGCCGATCGCCACCCGGTGCGCACGGTTCCGCGCCGAGCCCCGCAGGATCGTCCGACGACACGGTCCAGGCGACGCCGATCCATCCGCCGAACGCGTCGACGACCGTGGCCGCCCCCCTGTCGGTGACCGGGACGTCGTGGATCACCTGCCCACGGGCGGGAACGGTCGTGCCGGTGGCGGCGCCTCCCGAGCTGCCCGACCGGGTCCGCCCGATCGTCGAGATGCGGACGTCGACGTCGGCGTCGCCGGGGTTCATGAGGGTGACCGATCCCGTCCAGCTCTCGTCACCGCCGTGCGGGCAGACCCACGTCGAGGACGACACCGTCGCCGCGGGCGCATCGGCCGGCGTGGCGCGGCCGATCCCGTTCGCCGCGATCCCGGCCGCCACCACCATCGCGACGAACAGCACGGCGAGCGGCGCCTGGGCCCGGATCGTCATCGCGCCACCGGTTTCCGCGTGATCCAGAGCGCCGCCAGCCACAGCGCCGCGAGCACGAGGATCGACAGGGTGTGCGGCAGCTGCGCCCCGTGCCGGATCCGCACGTCGGTCGGCGCCGGCGAGAACGCGGTCGCCCACCCGAACGCCTCGATCGGCTCGGCATCGGCGCCCACGATCTCCCACGCGGGATCGAACTCCGTCGAGAGCGCGACGAGAGGTTCGCCGGCGGCGCCGTCCCACCCTCCGGGTGCGCGCTGCAGCACGTCGGCGCGCACGCGCTCGAGCCGCTGGAGCGTCGACGCGTCGCCGCCACGCGCCGCGTCGGCGACGACCCCCTCGCCGGGGAACGCGCCCGCCGGCGGCAGCGCGGCGCCGTTGCGGAAGATCACCAAGCCCGACGCCGGGATCCGGTCGAGGTCCGTCTGTGCCTCGAGCCGCTCCGCGGCCGCGTCGGGAAGATCGCCCTCGCGCGCCACCACGTACCGGACCGCGAAGGGCGCGAGCAGCGCACCGCCGTGCATCGTGCCGCCCGCGAGGATCTCGCCGACGGATCTCCACAGGGCCTCGGCGCCGGGCCCCGCGAGCGGGCGGCCGACGTCGAGGGCGGTCGTCCCGGTGCGGTCGGTGAGCGCCGCTCGGAGCGTCGCATCCCCCGCCTCGATCACCGACTGCGGGTCGCCGCCCGGCGGCGGGAACGGCTCGCCGCTCCGTCCTCCGACCCACAAGACGCGGAACGACCCGCGCGCCGCGTTGTCGATCACCGCCCACGCCGCGGGCACCCGATCGAGCGAGCCCGTCGCCCGCCGCCCCGTCATCGCCGCGATCGACTGCAGGACGACGCCGGCGACGAGCACGGCGACGAGCAACCCCGTTACGATCTGACGGACGCCGAAGGCCTCACGGTCGAGGCCGCCGAGCGCCGACGACAACCCGTACGCGACCAAGAGCGCCTCGCCGACGACGGCGAGCCCTGCGTACGCGGACGCGTTCGTGAGCGGCGCCGGCAGCCACCCCCCCGCCGACGCCCACGCGAGCGCGAGGCCGAGCGCGGCGAGGATCGCGGCCCTCCACGCCGGCGCGCGGAACGGCGCCCCGACGACCGTGAGCGCGAGGACGGCGGCGGCCGGAAGGAACCACGCAGCGATCCACGTGCCCGGTCCGCCGCCGAGGGCGAGCCGGCCGAGCTCGGCCGTGTCGACCGTGCCGATCGTGGACGTGATCGCGGCGCCGCGACCAGCGATCAGCGTCGGAACGAACGGGAACGACAGGACCGCCGCACCGAGGAGCGCGGCGCCGGCGACGGCGAGGCCGCGAGCTCGTCGGCGGCCGAACATCAGCTCCACCACGACGACGACGAGGACCGCGAGCGCGATGCCGGGCCAGAACGCGACCGCGACGGCAAGCGTCACGGCGATGCCGGCGGCGAGACGACGATCCCCGTCGATCGGCTCGTCCCGGTCGAACGCGACGGCGAGACGCTCGACGAGCGCGGGCAGCGCCGCGAGTCCGACCAGCAGGCCGATGCGCCCTTCGCTGAACGCCCACAGGACGAGCGCCGACAGCACGTAGGCCGCCGCTGCCACGGTCGAAGGCCCGGGTCGTCCGGTGCGACGGACGGCGGCGCGATACATCAGGACGGCACCGATCCCCGGCGTCGCCGCGAGCACGACCTTCTCGGCGATCGCGGTGCTCCCGAAGGTCGCCGCCGAGATCCCACCGAGCAGCGCGAGGCCCGGGCTGGCGGTGAGCGACCCACCGAGCCCGGTCGTGCGGTACGCCGACAACAGCTCTGCGAAGAATCCGCTCGGCGTCGCCGGGAACGCCGGCAGGGCAGCGCCGACGAGCGGCTCCGGGCCGAGGAGGTCGCGGATCACGACGCCACCGACCACGAGTCCCACGGTCGCGGCGACGATCACCGGGTGCGTGACGAGCAGCGAGGTCGTCCGGTCGCGGATCGTGCGCGTGCCGTCTTCGTCGTCGCCGAACCCTCGTTGTTCCTCGAAGATGCGCTCAGCGGTCTGGAACCACCTCGGGAGCCGCAGGCCGGCGGACTCGGTGTAGCGTCGGAGCGCGCGATCGCGCACCGTCCTCGTCTTCTGAACGCCGCGGCGGCGGCGGAGCGTGCCCGGGAGGTGCGCGACGTTCCATCCCCATGCCCGTGCGACGTCGGTCGCTTCCTCGAACCGCCGCGACAACGTCAGGTAGAGCAGCCGGACGAGCGTCAGCGGCAACGCGACGGCGAGGACCTTCGCGAGGCTCCACCAGGAGTAGTTCTTGACGATCGTCGCGAGCGCGATCCGATCCTCGTCGTACCGCCGTGCGGCGCCCACCGCCGGACCTCGGTGCCGGACGCGCGCGAGCGGCGTCATCACGACGCGCCATCCCGCGACGCGCGCGCGCCAGCACACGTCGAGGTCGGCACCATCGCCGAGTCGCTCGTCGAACAGCCCGATCCCCTGCCAGACCTCGCGCGAGACGAGCATCGCGCACCCGTCGACGGTGAGCACCTCGAGCACGCGATCGAACTGACCTTGATCGAGCTCGTCGGCCTGGAGCGACGAGAACGGATGGCCGAAGCGGTCGGCGCTGCGCCCGACATCCCGGAGGATCCTCGGCCGGTCCCAGTCGACCACCTTCGCGCCCACGATCCCGACGCGCTCGACCCCCGGGATCATCGTGGCTTCGACGAGACGCGCGACGGCGTCGACGTCGAGGGCGACGTCATCGTGCAGGATGAGCACGTGGTCGGCCTTCGCGGCGACGGGGGTCGCGAGCGCGCGGTCGACGGACCGAGCGAGCCCCATCGCCGCTTCGTTCCGAAGGACCCGTCCCTCGCCGAGGGCTCGGACCAGCACGTCGTCGGATCCGTCGTGCGATGCGTCATCGACGGCGAGGACGGCGAGGCGCGGATAGGTCTGCGCCGCGAGCGACGCGAGGCAGTCGCGGAGCGAGCCGTCGTCGCGGCGGACGACGAGGACCGCGAGGACCGTTGGAACCTCGCGAGGCGCGACGACGCTCATCGGGTCGGTTGGGGAAGCCGTGGCCGTCATATCGATCCCGCGACGTCGGGCGCCGCGCGGCGGCCGAGCCTATCAGCCGCGGCGCGAGCGATGGCTGCAACGTCGGAGGGGGCCCGACAGGGCCCCCTCCACACGTTGGCGACGCCTGATCGGCGTCAGCTGCGGCGCGCGCCGGTCTTCCGACGCGACGTCGACTTGCGGCCCGTGGACTTGCGGCCCGTGGACTTCTTCGCGGTCGACTTGCGGGCCGTCGACTTGCGGGCCGTCGACTTCCGCCCCGTCGACTTGCGGCCCGTGCTCTTGCGAGCGCCGCTCTTCTTGGCGGTCGACTTGCGCGCCGTCGACTTCTTGCGCGCCGGCGACTTGCGGGCCGACGACTTGCGGGCCGACGACTTGCGGGCCGACGACTTCTTCGCCGTCGACTTGCGGGCCGTCGTCTTCTTGCGCGCCGGCGACTTGCGGGCCGACGACTTCTTCGCCGTCGACTTGCGGGCCGTCGTCTTCTTCCGCGCCGGCGACGTGCGGGCCGACGACTTCTTCAGAGCGGCCGTCTTCCTGGCTGCAGCC
>DATHTO010000145.1:0-3258 GCA_035463115.1 Actinomycetota bacterium
GAACAAGCACATCGAGGCCGGCGCCGAGAAGGTCGTCATCAGCGCCCCGGCGAAGGGCGAGGACCTCACCGTCGTGCTCGGCGTGAACGACGACCGCTACGACCCGGCGAACCATCACGTCATCTCGAACGCGTCGTGCACGACGAACTGCGTGGCGCCGATGGCGAAGGTGCTCGACGACGCGTTCGGCATCGAGCAAGGCTTCATGACGACGATCCACGCGTACACGAACGACCAGCAGATCCTCGACCTGCCGCACAAGGAGCTCCGGCGTGCCCGTGCCGCCGCGGTGAACATCATCCCGACGACGACGGGCGCCGCGAAGGCCACCGGCCTGGTCCTCGAGCACCTGAAGGGCAAGCTCGACGGCATCTCGATGCGCGTGCCGGTGCCCGACGGGTCCGTGACGGATCTCGTCGCCCAGGTGCGCGGCGAGCCGACGATCGAGACCGTGAACGAGGCGTTCCGAGCGGCGGCCGAGAGCGGCTCGCTCGCCGGCATGCTCGTCTACACCGAGGACCCGATCGTCTCGAGCGACATCGTCGGCACGCCCGCGTCGTGCACCTTCGACGCGGCCTCGACGATGGTCATGGGCAACACCGTGAAGATCGTCGGCTGGTACGACAACGAGTGGGGGTACTCGAACCGGATCGTCGATCTGGTCGAGCTCGTCGCGGCGAAGCGCTGACGTGGGGCTCCGGACCCTCGACGACCTCGGCGACGTCGCCGGCCGCACCGTCTTCGTTCGCGTCGACTTCAACGTGCCGCTCGAGGACGGCGCGGTGGCCGACGACGCGCGGATCCGCGCGGCGCTGCCGACGATCCGGGAGTTGATCGGGCGCGGCGCCGAGCTCGTGCTCGCCTCGCATCTCGGTCGGCCGAAGGGGCAGCCGAAGGACGAGCTGCGGCTCGGGCCCGTCGCCGATCGCCTGAGCGACCTCGTCGGCGTCCGGGTGGCCGCGCTCGGGCTCCCCGGCGAGCCCGGCACGGCCGAGGGCATCGACGACCTCGAGCCCGGCGAGATCGTCCTGCTCGAGAACCTGCGGTTCGACGCGCGCGAGGAGGCGAACGACCCGGCGTTCGCCGGCGCCCTCGCCGACCACGTCGACGCCTACGTCGACGACGCCTTCGGCGCCGCGCACCGGGCGCACGCGAGCGTCCGCGCGCTCCCCGAACTGCTCATCGCGAGCGGGCGCCCCGCCGTCGCCGGACGCCTGATGCAGCGGGAGGTCGAGGTGCTCGGTCGCCTCCGCGACGCCCCGGAACGTCCCTACGTCGCGATCCTCGGCGGCGCGAAGGTGAGCGACAAGCTCGCCGTGATCGATGCCTTGATCGACCGCGTCGACGCGCTCCTGGTCGGCGGCGCGATGGCCTTCACGCTGCTCGCGGCCGACGGCGCTCGCGTGGGCCGCTCGCTCGTGGAGGACGAGCGGTTCGACGACGTCCGCGCGGCTCAGGCGAAGGCCAAGGACAAGGGCGTCCTGATCGAGCTTCCGTCCGACGTGGTGGCGGCCGGCGAGATGAGCGCCGACGTTCCGATGCAGACGGTGAACGCGCGAGAGATCCCGAACGATCTCATGGGGCTCGACATCGGCCCGCGCACCGTCGAGGAGTTCGCCCGCATCCTGGCCGACGCGAAGACGATCCTGTGGAACGGCCCGATGGGGGTCTTCGAGCTCGAACCGTTCAGCGCCGGCACCCGAGGCGTCGCGACCGCGGCCGCGGGCGCGAACGCCTTCACGGTGGTGGGCGGCGGCGACTCGCTCCTCGCGATCAAGCGCGCGGGTCTCGAGGAGGGTTTCGACCACCTGTCGACCGGCGGCGGCGCTTCGCTCGAGTTCCTCGAAGGACGCGAGCTTCCCGGCATCTCGATCCTGGAGGACCGACCCTGAGCGCGACGGCGACGGACCGGCGACCGATCATCGCCGCGAACTGGAAGATGCACAAGACGCATCTGGAGGCGATCCAGGCCGTCCAGAAGCTCAGCTACCTCCTGGACAAGGAAGATGCCGAACGCGTCGAGGTCGTCGTGTGCCCGCCGTTCACGGCGCTCCGCGCCGTGCAGACGCTGCTCGACGCCGACAAGCTGCCGTACGGCCTCGGGGCGCAGAACGTCCATCACGACGACAAGGGCGCGTTCACCGGTGAGATCTCGCCGCCGATGCTGAGCGCGCTGAAGGTGCGCTACGTGATCGTCGGCCACTCCGAGCGACGGCAGCTCTTCGGCGAGGACGACCTCGTCGTGAACAAGAAGGTGAAGGCCGTCTACCGCCACGAGATGACGCCGATCCTCTGCGTCGGCGAGACGCTCGAGGAGCGCGACGCCGGCGGCACCGAGAGCAAGGTGGCGCAACAGGTCCGCCGAGCGCTCGACGACGTGACCTCCGACCAGGCGCGCTCGCTCGTGATCGCCTACGAGCCGATCTGGGCGATCGGCACGGGGCGCAACGCTGAGCCGACCGACGCGGGCCGGGTGGTCGAGGTGATCCGGGACACGCTGCGCCAGAAGTACGACGGCGACGTGGCGGCAGCCGTCCGGGTCCAGTACGGCGGAAGCGTCAAGCCGGGGAACATCCGCGGCTTCATGGCCCACCCCGAGATCGACGGCGCCCTCGTCGGAGGGGCGAGCCTCGAGCCCGAGGATCTCGCGCTCATCGTGAAGTACCGCTGAGACCGGCGGCTCGCGAACCGAGCCTTCCGGGCGGCGGCTTCCGTATCCTCCTGCGGACGGTGGCCGACTCCCGCGTGTTCGCAGCGTGGGGGATCGACGAGGCGTATATTGCACCGGGGTTCCGTCCGTGGGGGCCCGACCAGGATCGAGCTGAGGCTGAGGGAGTCCATGGCGAGGGTCGAGACCGAACCCGATGTAGCCCTCGACGGCCAGCCGGCGGGGGACGCCCCGGCTGGGGAGATCGTCGGTCGCAGCCCACAGCAGCTCTTCTGGAGCCGGTTCCTCCGTGACCGCTTCGCCGTCGTGGGGCTCGTCTTCATCGTCCTCATCATCGCGCTCGCCCTGCTGGCCCCCGTGATCGCCGAGCACGTCGCGCACCACGGCCCGAACGAGATCTTCCTGTTCGACATGACGACGTCGGCGGGGCTGCCGAAGGGCCCGAACAGCGCGTTCTGGTTCGGCGCCGACAACGCCGGCCGCGATCTCTTCGTCCGGGTCCTGTACGGCGCGAGGACCTCGTTGTTCATCGCGTTCGTCGCGACGGGCGTCGAGATGGTGATCGGCGTGACGCTCGGGATCATCTCCGG
>DATHTO010000146.1:0-1868 GCA_035463115.1 Actinomycetota bacterium
GAGGACGGAGACGTCGAACGTCCCGCCGCCGAGGTCGAAGACGAGGATCGTCTGGTCGGCCTCCTTGTCGAGCCCGTACGCGAGCGAGGCCGCGGTCGGCTCGTTGATGATGCGGAGGACGTTCAGGCCGGCGATCTTGCCGGCGTCCTTCGTCGCCTCCCGCTGCGCGTTGTTGAAGTACGCGGGGACGGTGACGACCGCGTCCGTGACCGGCTCGCCGAGGTAGGCCTCGGCGTCCGCCTTGAGCTTCTGCAGGATCATCGCGCTGATCTCCGGCGGCGCGAGCTCCTTGTCGCTCGCCTTCACGCGCACGTCGCCGTTCGGCCCCTGCACGACCGAGTACGGGACGATCGTCATCTCCTCGGTCACCTCGTTGTGCTTGCGGCCCATGAAGCGCTTGATCGAGGAGATCGTGTTCTCGGGGTTCGTGACCGACTGCCGCTTGGCCGGCGCGCCGACGAGGCGCTGACCGTCCTTCGTGAACGCGACGACCGACGGCGTCGTGCGGCCGCCCTCGGCGTTCGGGATGACGGTCGGCTCCCCGCCCTCGAGCACGGCCATGCAGCTGTTCGTCGTGCCGAGGTCGATTCCGATTGTCTTCGCCATAGGTTCTGTGCCCCTTCCGTTGCGTGTTCACCTGCTGCTCGCTGAGAAAATCTAAGCCCCGTTATAGCAGATCATCGCCGCGTCGGCTGACGCGCCGAGACGGGCTCAAGACAACGGGTCGGTCACGCGGCCGGCGAAGAGAACGACGCCGGTCGCGCGGTCCCTGATCAGGTAGACGAACGGACGGTCGGCGCGCACGACCGCGTCCGGAGGAGGCGGCCCGGAGGTCGCGAAGGCGACGGCCGTAGCAGCGGCGGCGACCGTGCCCTCCTCGTCCACGTCGATGTTCGCAGCGTGGACGGCAGCCCCGATCGGCGGAGCGTCGGGCGAGATCCCGCCGAAGTCGGCATCCGGCCCGAACGGCGTCGCGAGTCCGAGCCTCGGCAGCGTCTCGACGAGATCGACGTTCGAGTCGGTCGACCAGCGCGGGAGGAAGAGCTGCACCGTTCCCTCGGCCGCGCCCCGGTCGATCGCCTCGAGCAGCGGGGCGTCGAGCTCGAACCCGGCCGGGTCGTCGGGGAGGACCACGAGCATCGACAGCTCCTCGTCCTCGTAGGGGATCTCGACCGCCGTGACGCCGTCGCCGGCGAAGTACGACGTCTCGAGCGCCGCCTCCTCCATGAGCGGGGCGTCGACCGTCGAGCCGTCCAGCCGCGTGAACGGCGCGTCCTCCGTCGGGTACTCCCCGAACCCTCGTGCCCATTTCGCCTCGAGGTAGAGCGCGTTCACGAGGACGAGCCTCGTCTCGGGCGTGACCGCGCCGCCGCCCAGGAGCTCGGGGATCCGGTCCTCCGTCCGCTCGGCGACCCAGGCGTTGATCCGCCGGCGCGCCTCCTCGCTCTCGTCCACGAAGTCGAGCCGCTCGGTCGGCGCACCGTACCGCTCGGCGAGCGTCTCGACGAACGCCGCCTCGAGGTCGAGGCCGACGGCGGGATACATCCGGTTCGCGACGCGCAGCGTGGGGCTCATCGGCCGTGCGAGCTCCTGGACGAGCGCGTCGAAGCCGGCGTGCACGGACCGACCCGGCGGGAATCCGAATGTCTCCTCGATCTCCGCGGCCGTGTCGCCGCGCGCTCCGGCGTCGGCCATGCCGAACGCCATCGCGATGCTGAAGGGCGAGAAGACGAGGTTCGCGTCCGATTCGCCGGACAGGAGCGCGAGCAGGTCGAGCCCGAACGCGTTCACTCCTTCGACGACCGTGGCCGGCCTCGCGCCTGCCGCGGGAGCGCGCTGCACCTCCGTGCCCGCGACGTCCCGGGGCG
>DATHTO010000147.1:0-21575 GCA_035463115.1 Actinomycetota bacterium
ACGAACACGTGCAGGCCCTTCGAGCCCGACGTCTTCGCGTACGCCTCGAGCGACTGCGACGACAGGACGGCACGGAGGAGGAGCGCCACCCTGCACGCGTCGGCGACGCCCGCCGGTTCGCCCGGGTCGAGGTCGAACACCTGCCATGCCGGCCGGTCAGGTTCGTCCACGGTGAACAGGAACGGGTGGATCTCGACCGTTCCGAGGTTCACGAGCCACAGGAGCGACGAGAGATCGTCGATCACGCAGTGCCGGTGCTCGCGTCCGTCCTTCGCGGTGTAGCGGTAGACCGTCACCCACGGCGGCGCGCCGCGGCACTCGTTCTGCCACCAGCCCTGGTTGTGCACCCCCTCGGGGAACCGCCACATCGTGACGGGATGCCTTCGCAGGTACGGCAGGAGCACCGGTGCGAGCCTCGTGTAGGCGTGCAGCAACCAGCCCTTCGTCGCGCCCGTCTCGGGCCACAGGACACGGTCGAGGCTCGTGAGCCGGACCGTTCGTCCGTCGATCTCGGCGTCGATCGTCGACGTCGCCACCGGGTCGTTCTACCCGCGGGGGCGTCGGCCCAACGCCGACGGGGTACGTCTGCCTGGTGGCCGTCGTCGTCGAGCCGATGCTCGCCCAACTGGTCCGAGACCTTCCGCGCACGGGCGTGTGCTACGAGCCGAAGTGGGACGGGTTCCGATGCGGCGTCGTGCGGGAGGGCGACGAGGTGCAGCTCGTCAGCCGGCACGGACGGCCGTTCGCCCGGTACTTCCCCGAGCTCGTCGAGGCGTTCCGCGCGGTGCCGTCGACCGATCTGACGATCGACGGCGAGATCGTGCTGACGACCGAGCGCGGCGCCGACTTCGCCTCGCTGATGACCCGGCTGCATCCGGCGGCGTCGCGCGTCCAGCGGCTGAGCGTCGAGACGCCGGCCCGGTTCATCGCGTTCGACCTGGTGTGGCGCGACGGAACCGACCTGCGCGGGCGTTCGTTCCGCGACCGTCGGTCCGAGCTCGAGGACCTGTTGGCGTCGCCGCCGTCACGGCTGGTCGTGACGCCGATCACCGACGACGTCGCGGTGGCCGAGCGATGGCTGGCCTCACCGCCGACCTCCGGGATCGACGGGGTCGTCGCGAAGGATCCGGATCTCCCCTACGAGCCGGGCAAGCGCTCGATGCGCAAGGTGAAGGCCGTCCGGACCCTCGACGCCATCGTCGCGGGATCCCGATGGATGAACGACCGGCCGGCCCTCGGGTCGCTGCTGCTCGGCCTCTTCGACGAGCGACACGCGCTCCGCCACATCGGCGTCGCGAGCTCGTTCTCCGAGGAGGCACGCCAGCGGTTCCACGACGAGCTGCTGCCGCTCGCGATCCCCCTCGAGGAGCATCCGTGGGCCGAGGGCTTCCTGATCGATCGCAGCCCGCTCGGACGGCTGCCCGGAGCCGCCGGCCGGTGGACGCCCAACATGGCGATGCACTGGGTGCCGCTGCGGCTCGAGCGGGTGTGCGAGGTCACGTACGAGCGGATCGACGTCGACCGTCTCCGCCATCCGGCGACGTTCGTCCGGTGGCGGCCCGACCGAGATCCCGAGAGCTGCACGTTCGAGCAGCTGACGTCCGACGGAGAGACCGCCGACACCGACGACGAAGGAGGCATCGATGCCGAACCACGACGAGCGTCCGGAGCGTGAGGAACGAGCCGTGCGCGAGGCCGAGGAGCGCTCGGACATCCCGCGGACGACGACGACGGGCGACGCGACGCGTGACGTCCGGCACGACGACGAGGCCGGAACGACGGCCGACCGGTGGCGCGACGGCGGCGACCCGCTCGAGGGCCATCGCGAGGACCTCGACCAGCTCTACGAGGAGGGAACGCCCGAGCGGCGGGCTCCCGAACGCGCCGGTCGCGAGGCACCGCCCGGCCGCTGACGCGCGGCGCGTCGGCTCACGGCACGGTCGAGGGCGTCATCTCCGTCATGCCCCACGGCGAGCCGTACCCGTTGAGCAGATCGAGGAACGGAACCGCGTCGAACGCCTCGGGACCGAGCACGCCCGTTCCCGACCACGCGCCCGTCGCGAGCAGCTCGAACGCGATGACGGGGTTGATCGCGGTCTGCCAGACGACCGCCTGCGCGCCGTCGCGCCCGTAGGTCTCCTCGTTGTCGACGACGTGGTAGAGGTACACCTCGCGCGCTCGCCCGTCGGGACCGTTCCCCGTCACCCACGTGCCGGCGCACGTCTTCCCGGTCATCTTGTCGCCGAGCGTGGCGGGATCCGGAAGGCACGCGGCCACGACGTCGCGAGGTGAGACCGCTCCCCCGCGCACCGTCACCGGCGTCGTCCGATCGAGGCCGAGCTTGTGGAGCGTCTTCAGCACCTCGATGAACTCCTCACCCAGCCCGTACTTGAAGGTGACGCGGTCGCAGTCGATCCACCGTGGAACGAGCAGGACCTCCTCGTGCTCCACGTTGACGCACTCCACCGGACCGATCCCTTCAGGGAACGTGAACACCTCGGGCTGGCTGAACGGCGGCGTCGTGTACCAGCCACGCTCCTTCTCCCAGATCACGGGCGGGTTCAGGCACTCCTCGATCGTCGTCCAGATCGAGAAGCCCGGTGCGAACTCGTAGCCCTGCACCTCGAGGTTCGCTCCGTCGCGGACGCCGACCTCGTCGATCGACGAGAACAGGTGGTCCTGGGCGTACCGCGCGAACACGTCGGAGAGCCCGGGCTCGACGCCGCAGCCGACGAGCGCGAGACGGCCGGCGTCCTCCCATCGCGTGGCGTCGGCGAACTGATCGTCGCCGAGCTTCTTCCCGGTCCGCTCGTGCGGCGCCTCGGCGTGCGGTTCGGACAGGGACATCGCCATGTCCATGTACGTCGCTCCGGCGCGGAACGCCCCCTCGAAGACGCTCATGACGAAGCGAGGGTCGACGGCGTTCAACACCGCGTCGCACCCGTGCGCGCGCGCCACCTCGGCCACCGATCCGGGATCGGACGCGTCGACCTGCGCCGCGGAGAAGCGAGCGTCGCCGTACCGATCGACGACGCCCTGCGCGCGACCCTCGTCGTAGTCCGAGAACACGATGCGTTCGTAGAAGTCCCGTCGCGCCGCGATCGGCGCCACGGATGCGCCCACGCCTCCGGAACCCACCACGAGGATCTTCATGGGCGCGGAGTGTACCGGCCGCCTCCCGACGCCAGCCGACCGGTCCGCCGCCCCCGCGACGCGCCGCCGATCAACCTGAAAAGACGTTCAGGTCCGAACGATCCGCCGTCGCACGGGGGAAACCGTTCGGCAGCGAGCCGAGGAGGAACCCGGAACCATGGACATCGCCACGTACCAGAACGGAGAGGGCCAGGTCGTCGAGGTCCGAGGTGAGCTCACGAACGCCGAAGATCCGGAGCGCGTCGTCACCGCGGTCGAGCGCGTCCTGGCGACGGCTGCGCCACCGCTCGTGAAGGTCAACGTTCGGCACGTGCCCATCGTGGACCTCGAAGGCATCGCGGCCCTGGTGAAGGCGCGCAAGGCCGTCCTGGGTTCGGGCGCCAGATTCCGACTGATCGACGGGCAACCTCGCGTGCGGAACCGCCTCGCCGTCACCGGACTGCTCCACCTGCTCGAAGACGGCGCCTGATCGGACACGCCGAACGCGAGCGAGCGCGACCGCGGGAGACGCCATCGCGGACGGGTCGCCTCGAGGGGCCGCGGCGGAGTCCTGAACCCGTCAGGCGGACGCGGCGAAGTCCTCGGACGACCGCTCGCCGCCGGCTTCCGCGAAGACGTCGATCGCGACCGCGCAGAACGCGTCGAGGTCGTCGGGCTTCCGGCTCGTGACGAGCCGCACATCCCTCACGACCTCCTGGTCGACCCAGTCACCGCCGGCGTTCCGGATGTCCGTCTGGAGCGACGGCCATGACGTCAAGGTCCGGCCTCGAAGCTGCACGTCGACCGGCTTCGTGTCGGCCTTGTCGAGATGGTCGAACATCTGAACCTGCTCGGCGCCGAACGACACGAGCTCGAGCTGGGCTCCCTCGGCGGTCAGCCGTTCGACCCGGGTGGTCAGTTCCACCTGCTCGACGCCTTCGGGCGCCGTGAACACGGCGATGCGCTTGCCGTCGAGTCTGCCGGCCATCGGATCCTCCTCATGGGTCGTCGTCGGCGAGACATACCCATCCGGACGAGCCGGACCACACGGAACCGCCCACCGAACCGTGGAACACGCATCGCGACTCGAGAAGCTCCGGAGCTGCAGCCGGTTCGGAGGTATGCGACAGAGCAGCTGTGTCGCGTGGACCCGAAGAGGTCGAACCCTGAGCTCCTGGTGCCAGGTGTGGGGACCGACCGGTGTGCTCACGACCGAGGATCCCGGTGGTTCCTCAGCGGTGCAGCCCAGTTATCGAGTGATCAACGCTGGCCCGCCTGCACCACCGGGAAGCTTCGACAACGGGGCCGACCTGCTCGGTACGACTGCCCGTCGTCAGGGGGTGTTGTCTAGGCACCGGAGGTAGACACGATCGTCCGTCTCGCGGGTGAGCAGGAGCCGCTGAAGCCGTCGCGCTTCCTCCTCGCTCAGCAGCTGGAGGTTGTAGCCGGCATCGATGAAGGTGATCGCTCGGGCGCGTCGCTGCTCCCCGAGGCCATCTTGGTTCGCGAGGTGTGCCCGGGACTCCGCGGCGACATTCGCGACGATCCAGTTCCGCCGAGCGGCATCATCCTGAGTCATCTTCCCGAATCGCATACGTATAGGTTCTCACCTGAGCGAGCACCGTGCGCCCGTGCGGATGCTGCAACCATGCCAGAGCAGCGGCTGTGGACCCAAGGGGGCTCGAACCCCTGACCTCTTGGCTGCCAGCTATGCAGGACTGAGCGGTGTGCTCACCTGGCAAGACGCAGGTCGCGGACGAGCGATACCGCCCAAGCTATCGGGTGAACGGACGAGGCCCTGCGCTCGACCGGATCGGCAGCGACGGTTCCGGCGAGCACCACCTTGGAACCTCAAGCGTGCAGTAGCGTGGTCGCGGCGTTCGAGACCGTCACCGCGTTCACGTCTCGGTCGCAGCAGTGGCCCATGGACGCGCAGCGTGGAGCGGCGACCCCTCTTCCGGCCGTTGGCGCGGACTCTTGCTGAGATCGTGGCCGATGGCGGCTCCGAGCGCGACGCCCGCAAGCACCGCGAACGCGGTTCGCGCCGCCCACTGGTCGAAGAAGTACGCCGAGTCGACGAACAGGATCTTCTGCACGAGATCGCTGTCCCTGATCCAGTCGACCTCCAAGGCACGGAAGTACAGGATCACGTGCAGTGAGAGCGCCAACGGGACGACGCTCCACGCGGCGACCGACCAGCGGAACCCGCGCCCTAACGGCAAGCGCATCGCAACCGCGAAAGCGCAGCCCGCCATCACGAGGGCGACGACCGGCCACATGCCTGGCCATCCCAACAGGAGCTCCGCGGTAGCGAAGTCGCGCCGCCCTTCATCCTCCAGCGCAGTCCAGCGGTTGATAGCCCACCGGATTAGTAGGAACGAACCGACGACGAGGGCTGCTCGAGAGGCGAGCAACGCGACGCGGCGACTCGGCGACACGGCCGGCTCCTTTCGATCACCTGGGCACCGCCGCGCCCACCTCCGACGCCCCAGAATGTCGGAGCGAGCCGTCGATCGCGAGGCGCTTTTGAGGATTTGAACCTTTGACTTCTTCCGCGTCAAGGAATCGCGACGGTTCGCGCTGTCACCACCACGGGACCCAAACCGTCACCTCCGAGCGACGACACTCTGATCATGCCGAGCGGTCGTCAAGGTCCCCTGCGCGTCACGGTTGCGAATCATCATCCGGCTCAAGGAAGAGCCAGGTGTTATCACCTCGCCTGAAAGCATCAACGATGTTCGCGAGGCCGTGCGCCCAAAGGCGGAGATCTCCGCTCCCGAGGGGTCCGCATCTGAAGCGATGACTACGTCGCCGTCGCCAGCAACATCGAAGCTGGCACTTCTCTTCGAGCCGATAGCCAACTGCAGTTCGTGATCGTCTGGCGGGACGTCGAACGACCGAGTCTCCCCGCGCCTCACTCGGCCAACCTCCCGCCCGTCGAGCAATACACGATATGCCCGAAGGCTGTCGCGGAACCCCAGGCCGGTCCTGCGAATCTGAACCACTGCCACGGGCCGGAGTATGAAGCCTCGGGCCGGAACTCCGAGCATGACTCCCGCCGTCGCAGTTCGGCCTTGATGGCCCGCCTTAGTCACGGCCTGATGGCTTGTCCCAGATGCGGCGAAGGCGTAGGTTCGAAAAGCAACCCCCGGTATGCCCGCGGAAGGAGGTCGAATCATGGCACCAGCCTTCGCCCAGGCGACGCCGCCCGATGCGGGAACCTTCGCGATCGACATTCATCCTCGCCGATCACTCGGAGGGAGAAGACTGTGATGCTCCATCGGATCGCCGTGCTCACGCTCATATGTCTGGCGTCAGTCGCCATGCTCGCGCCGGCGGCATTGGGCAAAGGACCGGAGACGTTCAAGATCGATGCCTCGGAGCTCAGCGAGGATGAATCCGACTTCGCATCAGATGCGTGCGGGTTCCCCGTGGATGCTGCCCTGCGCGGACATATCGTCGTTTCGATCTTTCCGGATGACGCCAGACCGATTCGAGAGATTGCTCGGTTCAGCATCCGAGCCACCTACACCAACCCGGCGACAGGGGACACCTATCGCCTCGTCGACGCTGGCCCCGATCTCGTGAAGAACGGGACTGTGGCTGTGATCGGGAGATCCATCACCGGCTCGGGAGTTATCGGTCGCGTCGTGTTCGATGCCGAGACCGGCGAAATCCTGTTCGAGGCGGGGCACCGAGTGAACGGAGGGGATGGCGCATACATCGATGCCGTATGTGACGCACTCGCCGCGTGACTCGTAGTCGGACGCGGGACTTCGCCCAGACCGGCAGGCATCGGCACCACACACCGGAATAATGAACTTCACCGACTGCGGCCAGCAGTTCACCTTCGAGAACGATCGGATCATCTTCGCCAGCGAGGGCGGCCCGAACGATTACGTCTGCGTGAGGGCGGGCTGACGCTTTCTCGCGGGGCGGTTTGTCCCACCTCGGCCGCGTCTACGGACTCTTAGACGCCGGCACTATCGCTGGCCACTCGAGAACGCGTCGTCCGCCGCCCTCGTCCGCCGCCTCGAGAGCTAGGGATCTGACACAGTGCAGCGCAGCCGCACGAGCAGCGAGATGCTCGGCCTAGCGGACTCGGACTACGTTGTCGATGACGATGATTTCGCCCTCATGCGGCGTTGGCCTCACACACAAGAGGCGGTCATCATTGGTGTCGAAGAAGTCGAGCGTCCCTTCGGGATCGGGGAAATCGGGCGGTGGCGGCCACTCTTCGAGGAGCAGAGCGCTTGACCGTGCGCTGTGCAAGGCACCAGAGCGGTGAGACGGGGACATCTTCGCTGGTGGTGGACCCAAGGGGGCTCGAACCCCTGACCTCTTGGCTGCCAGCCAAGCGCTCTACCAGCTGAGCTATGGGCCCTCGGGGGGTCAGTGTACCGCCGGTGACCTCGCCGTTTCGGCTACCGATCGACGAGCAGCGAGCGCTCCATCGCGACGGTCCGATGGGGATCAGGCGCCGGAGGCGGCCTCCGCGTCGTGCTCCCAGTCGAGAGCAGGCGCGTCGCGCCAGAGGCGCTCGAGGTCGTAATACTCCCGCTCCTCGGTTCCGAACACGTGGACGACGACGTCGACGTAGTCGAGCAGCCACCAGCCGGCGTCGGCCTCGCCTTCGCGCCGAACGGGCCGGACGCCGAGCGTGCGGATCGCGTCCTCGACCGCCTCGATCACGGTCTTCACCTGCCGCGAGCTCGAGGCGGTGCACAGCACGAAGAAGTCGGTGATCACGATGACGTCCGACACGTCGAGCACGACGATGTCGTCGGCCTGCTTGTCGGAGGCGGCTCGAGCGGCGGCGACGGCGACCGCCCGGGATGCGGGCAGGCCGTTCCCACCGGGGCCGCGCACCCCTGCCGTCGTCGTTCCGTTGGTCAAGCCGTGAAGTCCCTCCCCACCACGATCGTGATGTCGGCCAGTCCGGATGGTACCTGCGAGACGACCACCCTACCGACGCCGAGCAGTTCCCGCACCCGCTCGGCCTCGTCGGCGAACTCCCCGGCCGTCGCCGCGATCTCGGTGCGCCGATGCCGGAACGAGTCCGCGTTCTGCGAGATCACGATCTGGAAGCCCTCGGGGAGCAGGCGAGCGGCAACGACCTCGCCGACGTTCGGTTCCCCGTTCCCGTTCTCGACGACGATCGGCGTCGGCGGCCGCCCGCCGAACAGGTTGCGGACCAACCCATCGGCGGCCGGCTGATCGAGGACCGAGGCCTGGTCCGCGACGGGGGCCACGGGCGCGATCTCGACGACCGCCCCCCGGGCTCGTTCGAGCGCTCCGACGGTGCCCGCCGCGTCGTCGGACTCGGCGAACGCCGACCCGGGGAGCGGCCCCGCCTCGAGCAATCCCTCGACGACATCGGCCCATCGGATCGGTGCGACGTCGCCCGTCTCGGAGAGGAGCACCATGACCTCGCCGCCGGAGAGTTCGTGCGTGCCCGCGCCGAGGTCGCCGCCGTCGAGCGTGGCCGGTTCCGACAGGTCGACCTCGAGCCCGCCCATCTGGTCGATCGCGGCGGCGAAGCTCTCGGCGTCGGCGACGGCGTACCGATCGGCCCACCGTCCGATCGCGTTCGAGACCGCGATGCGGATGCTCTCGCCCGACAGCGCCGCGACGCCGTCGATCGTCGTCTCGCCCTGACCCGGCGCGACGACGGTCACGTTCCCGGGGAGCACGAGCGCGGCGGGAGGTCGTTCCGGATGGACGCCGACGACGGCGATCAGCGCGTTCGGCGTGCCGCGGACGGCGATCACCGTCAGGTCCGAGCGGCCACGACCGCCCGGCGGGGTGGCCCGCTCGTCGCTCCGGTCGCTCCCCCGGGTCGTCGCCCAGACGGCGACGGCGCCGATCGCCGCGACCGCGAGGACGACGGCGACCAGCCGCGCCCTCGACGTCACCGGTAGAGGCCCGCCTTCTGCACGTAGCTGTTCACGCCCTCGGGGACGAGGTAGCGGATCGGCCGACCCTCGTGCACGCGCGCCCGCACGTCGGTCGACGAGATCGCCAGCGCCGGGATGTTCATCACGGTGATGCCGGGATGATGCGTCTCGGCGTGCGCCTCGAACGACGCGATGTCGTAGCCGGGACGCGTCGCGGCGATGAAGTGCGCGAGGTCGAACAGGTCTTGCGGCTCCTTCCACTGGAAGATCTCGAGGATCGCGTCGGCTCCGGTGACGAAGAAGAGCGAGACGTCGCCGCCGAGGGCGGACTTCAAGCCGCGGAGGGTATCGACCGCGTACGTCGGGCCGTGCCGGTCGACCTCCATCCGTGACACGCGGAACCGGGGGTTCGACGCCGTCGCGATGACCGTCATCAGGTAGCGGTCCTCGGCGGGCGAGACCTTCTCGTGCTCCTTCATCCACGGCTGGCCCGTCGGGACGAAGAGGATCTCGTCGAGGTCGAACTGGTGCAACGCCTCTTCGGCGGTCACGAGGTGGCCGTAGTGGATGGGATCGAAGGTGCCACCCATCACGCCGAGCCGCTGCTGCATCGCGGCCATCCTACGAGGCGTCGCCGACCGCACCCCGGAAGGTCACGACGTGCTCGGCGTAGTGCTCGATCGTGTTCAGCTCGAACGTCCGCTTCGCGTCGGCACTCGGCGCCGTGAGTCCGGAGAACGCCTCGCGCATGCGCGTCCGGATCCGCTCGAGCTCGCCCCGCAGCTGGTCGATCCGAAGGTCCTCGGCGCGGGCTTCGGCGAGGAGCTGGTCGTTCCGCTCGTCGATCACGTGGTCCGGCGCCGGCACGCCGCCCTCGTACCAGTAGCGGTTCGCCTCGACGGCCGGCGTGCTCAGCTCGAGCCAGCGCACGAGGTGGTGGAGCGCATCCCGCGGCGACCATCCGTCGGGAGCCGCGACGGTCGCGGCGTCGCCCGGCACGGCGTCGAGCGCCTCGGTCAGCTCGAGCCAGCCATCGGTCTCGGCCTGCAGGAGCGCGCCCACGTCGGGATCGCTGTCGACGCCCTCGCCGAACGCGGCGAGGTCGTGCACGTGCTTCGCGTAGTGCATCGGGCCCGACTCCTCGAACCAGCCCCACGCGTCGCGCGTCATCTCCGGGAGCGCGGCGAACGCGTTCCGCGCACGGTCCCGGGCGCGCGCGAGACGCTGCTCGACCTCGTGCGGGGTCATCGCGCGCGCCCGGTCGAACTGTTCGGCGTTGATCCGATCGACGAACGCCGGGGTCTCCTCCTCGGCCGTCGACGGATCCCACGTGCCGGCGGCGATCCGGTCGCACACGTCGGCGCACAGCTCGAGCCACGCGGCGACGTGGAACAGCGTGTCCTTCGGCGACCACCCGTCGGGCGTCACCGTCGGATCGTCGGCGCGTTCCGGTGGGATCGCGTCCGCGACCGCACGGAACCGCTCCCACCCCGCCGCCTCGTCGTCGAGCAGTCGCCGGCGGTCCACGGTCAGCCATCGCCCCCGTCGGTCTCCGCGCTCGACGGTCCGTCCGGGAGGCCGTCGTCGGGGACGTACTCGAACGTGCGCCCGCGGATCGACACCTCGTCGCCGGGCTGCGCGCCCAGCGCGGTGAGCCGCCTGTCGACGCCGCTCTTCCGGAGCCGGGTCTGCAGCTTCGCGAGCGAGCGCTCGTCGTCGAGGTCGGCCTCCATCACCCACCGTTCGACGTCGCGTCCGCGCACGCGCCACCGTCCGGCGGTGTCGCGGTCGACGGTGAAGCGCGGGCGGCCGGGGCGGAGCACCACGTGTGCCCGACGCTCGTCGGCGAGCGCGGCGGCGTCGCGGGCGAGCTCGGCGAGACGGTCCGCGAGCACGTCGAGCCCCTCGCCGGTCGTCGACGAGACGGCGATCGCGTCGGCATCGAGCCGGGCGGCGCGCGCAGGCGCGTCGTCGACGAGGTCCGCCTTCGTGCCCACGACGATCGACGGTCGGCGAGCGAGCTCGGCGTCGTACGCGGCGAGCTCCTCGCGCAGCACGCGGAGATCCGCCGCGGGGTCGTCGGTGGAGAGATCGACGACGAGCACGAGCGCGGGACAGCGCACGACGTGCCGGAGGAACCGGTGGCCGAGACCCCTGCCCTCGCTCGCCCCCTCGATCAGGCCGGGGACGTCGGCGACCACGTACCGATCCACGTCGCCTCCGGCCACGCCGAGGTTCGGCGTCAGCGTGGTGAACGGGTAGTCGCCGATCTTCGGCTTCGCCGCCGTCAGCCGGGAGAGCAGCGTCGACTTGCCCGCGTTGGGGAGCCCGACGAGCCCGACGTCGGCGACGGTCCGGAGCTCGAACCGCAGCCGGCGTTCCTCGCCGTGCTCGCCGGGTTCCGCGACCCGCGGGAGGCGGTTCCGGGCCGTGGCGAGCTTCGCGTTCCCGCGTCCGCCGCGGCCGCCGCGCGCGAGCACGGCGCGCGCGCCGACGCCCACGAGGTCGGCGATCAGCCCCTCCTCGTCGAACACCACGGTGCCGTCGGGCACCCGGAGCACGAGGTCCTTGCCCGACGCGCCGTCGCGCTTCGACGAGCGTCCCGCGGCACCGTGCCCCGCGCGCTGATGCGGATGGTCGGCGAGCCACGCGAGGTCGTGGACGTTCCCGTCGACCTCGGCGACGACCGACCCGCCGTCGCCGCCGTCGCCGCCGTCAGGACCGCCGCGAGGCTTGAACGGCTCGCTGTGGAGCGACGCGGATCCATCGCCCCCTTTGCCGGCATGCACGAGCACGGTGCATTCGTCGACGAACGCCATCGGCGCGCAAGCCTAGCCGTGGTGGTCGGGTACGGCGCGTCCGGCGAAGATGGAGCCATGCCCGAGCCGGTCACGGTCTGGATGGTGCAGCTCGCCAGCGGCAACACCGCCGACGTCGAGGGCCTCCTGCGGTTGGACGATGACGCGCTGGTCTTCGAGCCGACGACGACGCCGGCGGAGCTGCGGTTCCGGCTCGCCACGATCGAGCGGGTCCGCCGCGTGATCGGTTCCCCCGTGCTCGTGATCGAATGGACCGAGGACGCGGTGCGCAAGCGCACCGCCTTCTACTTCTCGCCGCCGCCTCCGCTCGAGCCGCCGACGCCCGAGGAGCTGGCGCGCCGCTCCGACCGCCCCCGCGGGCCGCTCGCGGAGCGTCGCGCCCTGTCGAAACGCCGCCACATGCGTTCGAACCTCGGAACGCTCGCGATCGGCGCGAAACGGACGAAGCCCGTGGTCCAGGCGTGGGCCACGGAGCTGCGGATCAGGATCTCGGACGCTCGCGCCTGACGGCGCGAGCTCGATCAGGCTTCGATCGCGGCGAACCGACGACCGCGCGACTGCCGGAACGTCACGGTCCCGTCGCGGAGCGCGAACAGCGTGTCGTCGCCGCCCTTGCCGACGCCGTCGCCCGGGTGGATCCTCGTGCCGCGCTGGCGCACGATGATCGAGCCCGCGGTGACCTGTTGGCCGCCGAAGGCCTTCACGCCGAGGCGCTTGGAGTTCGAGTCGCGGCCGTTGCGGGACGAGCCGCCGCCCTTCTTGTGTGCCATAGGTCCTCCAGGCTACCAACTACTCCGCCGCATCCCGCGTCGAGGCGCCGGCCTTCGTGGCGGAGGTCTTCTTCGCCGTCGTCTTCTTCGCGGGGGGCTTCTTCGCCGTCGTCGTCTTCGCCGTCGGCTTCTTCGCGGCCGGCGCGTCGGAGCTCGCGCCGTCGGTCGCCGGCTTCTCGTCGCCGCCGTCGGACCCCGACCGCTTCGTCGCGGACCTCGCCGACCCCGACGTCGAACCCTCGAGCGATACGCCCGTGATCTCGAGCATCGTCAGGACCTGGCGGTGCCCCTGCCGCCGGGCGTAACCGGACTTCGGCCGGTACTTGAAGATCCGGATCTTGTCGCCCTTCTTCTCACCGAGCGGTGATGCGGTGACGACCGCCTTCGCCGCACCCGCGCCGGCGTGGGTCGTTCCGTCGTCGTCCACGACGAGCAGAGGCTGGAAGGTGACCGTCTCGCCTTCGTTCACGAGTCGCTCCACCTCGATCACGTCGCCGGCCTGGACCTTGTGCTGCTTGCCGCCGGTCTTGATCACCGCGTACATGGGTCGTTTCCTTTCGGGTCGCTTCGGGTCGCTCGGGAGAGACGCAGGTCAGTCGACCTCGTAGTTGACCACGATGCCGCGGCCCTCACAGGTCGGGCAGGTCTCGGAGAAGGATTCAACCAGACCGGACGACACACGCTTGCGGGTCACCTGCATCAGACCGAGGGGTCCGATCTCGAAGACCTGCGACCGCGTCTTGTCGATCGCCAAGGCCTCGCGCATCGTGTCCTCGACCTGCTTCTTGTTCTTCTCGAGGAGCATGTCGATGAAATCGATCACGATGATGCCGCCGATGTCGCGGAGGCGCAGCTGGCGCGCGACCTCGCGAGCCGCTTCGAGGTTCGTGTTGACCACGGTCTCCTCGAGGTTCGTCTTGCCGACCGCCTTGCCCGTGTTCACGTCGACGATCGTCATCGCCTCGGTCCGCTCGATGATCAGGTAGCCGCCGGAGGGCAGCCATACCTTGCGGTCGAGCGCCTTGTGGATCTGCTCGACGACGCGGTGCTCCTCGAAGGCGGGGAGCTTCCCGGTGTGGAGCGTCACCTTCGACTCGAGGTCGGGCGCGATCTCGCGGACGTAGTCCATCACCTTGCCGTGGACGCGCGACGAGTCGGTGACGAGCTCGCGGTACTCCTCGTCGGTGAACAGGTCGCGGACGACGCGCACCGTGAGCTCGGGCTCCTCGTAGAGCACGGTCGGCGCCTTCTTCTTCTTCCCCTGCTTCTGGATGTCGTCCCAGATCCGGAGCAACCGCTCGAGGTCCGTGGTGATCGCTTCCTCGGTGGCGCCTTCTGCCGCCGTCCGGACGATCACGCCGTGCTCGTCGGGCTTCAACTTCTTGAGGATCGTCTTGAGCTTGCGGCGGGCCTCGTCGGAGAGGCGCCGGCTGATCCCCGAGAGGTCCTGGTTCGGCGCGAGGACGAGGTAGCGGCCAGCGAGGCTCAGGTTCGCCGTGAGCCGCGCGCCCTTGCCGCCCATCGGGTCCTTCGTCACCTGCACCATCACGGACTGCCCCGGCTTGAGGATCTGTTCGATCCGCGGCGCCGGGCCCTCGACGTCCTCGGGCGCGTAGTTCACCTCACCCGCGTACAGGACGCCGTTGCGCCCGCGACCGACGTCGACGAACGCCGCCTCCATCCCCGGAAGCACGTTCTGGACCCGCCCGAGGTAGATGTTGCCGACCATGGAGGTCGCGCCCTGGCGCGTGACGTAGTGCTGGACGAGCACGTCTTCCTCGAGCACGGCGATCTGATCGCGGTCGCCGTGCTCGGTGATGACCATCAGCTTGTCGGTCACCCGAGGCGGCGCCGCCTGCTGCTCGCGGCGGCGGCGACCGTCCCGGCCGGTGCGCGACCGCGTCGTCTTCACGCCGCGCGTGGGGCCGCCGGCGGCGATCTGTTCCTCGACCTGCTGCTGCGACTGGCGGGCGGGCCGCCGCGTCTTCGTCGTGCCGGCGTCACCGCTCGCGGGCGACGCGACGGCGTCGGTGTCGACGGCGTCGCCGTCGTTCGCCTCGGCCTGCTTCGCGCTCGACGAGCCGCCCCGACGGCGCCGGTTCCGGCTGCGCGAGCGCGGCGCCGCCGCTGCTGCCTGCCCGCTCGGCGCGTCGGTGTCGCCGCCGCCCGCCGGATCGACGGTCATCGACGGATCGGCGTCGGGTGTCGCGTCGTCCCGCTGCGTCGCGGGCGACTCCCCCGAGGCGCCCTCGCTGTCCAGCGTGCGATCGTCGGCGGCGTCTGCCGCGGCGTCGGGCCTCGGTGGACGCTGACCGCCGGCACCGCCTCTGCCGCGGCCGCCTCGCCGTCGGCGTCGGTTGCCGGACGCGGTCGACGCTGCGGGAGCCGAGAGCTGCTCGCCGTTCGCGTCACCGGCCGCACCAGCGGCGTCCGCGCCCGACGCCTCGGCGTCCGAGCGTGCCTCGGCCCCGTCGGCCGTCGGTTCCGGCGACGCTGCGCCGGTCGCGCCCGAGGCCGCCGCGCCGCGGTTCGCGCCGCCACCGCGGCCGCGACCGCCTCGGCGCCTGCGGCGGCGGGTCGAGGATGTGCCGCCGGTCGAACCGGTCGAACCGGTCGAACCGTCGCCGTTGTCGGACGGGCTCGGCGCGCCATCGGCCGGGGAAGCCGGCGCGGACGAGGCCGCGACGGTGTCGTGCTGTTCCATGGGGGTGATCCTCACCTTCGCTCGTGAGCGAGAGGCGTGCCGGCGTGGACGGCATGCGCCGAGGTCCGGACCGGACCACGGTGGCGGGGCGTTCCTGTGTGTCGGCCCGCGCTGCGGCACTCGCCGCGCGGCGGGCGTGCGTCGGTGCGCACCCGGTTGACGTCCTGTCCGGCGCCGCGTGCCTCGTCCTGTGAGGGACGGGCCGCGCGCCTCTCGACTCCGTGGATCCCGCTGGGGCGGACAACCGCCCGCGGGCACATCTCGGGCGAGCATAGCAGCACCTCTCGACCCCACCGGGGAGGTATCGCCTGCGACCTGCGGCGATGCTCCCCTCGGGCGTCCCCGCGTCGGCCTAGTCCGGTCGGTGGCGAGCGTCGGGCGTGTTGCCCCCTGGGGAACCCGCTGGACGGCCCATGGCGAGGTCGCGCACGCCGCTTCAAGCTCCGTCCATGACCGTCCACGCGACGCTCCCCACGTCGCCGGATCATGCGGAACACGTGCGGATCCTGGTCGTCGACGACAACGAGGGGTTCCGCGAGTCCCTGGCGACCCTGCTCGACGGCGACGACCTCGAGGTGGTCGCGCAGGCGTCCTCGGGCCCCGAGGCCCTCGAGCTCGTGCGGACGCTCGCCCCCGACGTGGTCCTGATGGACGTCCGGATGCCCAGCATGGACGGGATCGAGACCACGAAGCGGATGAAGGCGCTCCGGCCGTCGCTCGGCATCGTCGCGCTGACCGGTCTCGAGGACCAGCGTGCCGTGCGCGACATGCTCGTGGCGGGCGCATCCGGCTACGTGCTGAAGGATTCCGACGGCGACGAGATCGTGCACGCGATCCGCCGGGCCGCCACGGGCGGAGCCCTGCTGTCGCCCGACGTCACGCCGTCGGTGATCGAGGAACTGACGGAGGCCCTCGAGCGCGAGCGGCAACGGGCCCGCCAGCTCGAGGTCGCCCAGGAAGCCCTGCTCGAACGCTCCGCGCGTCGGCAGCAGCTGATCGGCCGCCTCGGCCACGAGCTCCGCACGCCGGTGACGGTCATCCTGGGCATGGCGCAGGCCCTGCGCCGCCCCGGCATGACGGACGACCAGCGCGACGCCGCGCTCGACACGCTGATCGCCCGCGCCGAAGGCCTGGCCCGGCTCGTGCAGCGCTTCGAGGCGGCCGTCGAGGCCGGACTCACCGAATGGGCCGACGTCGCCCAGGTCGCGATCGAGGCCGCCGAGCTCGACCGGCGCGTCCGCGTCGAGATCCCGGGCCATCCCGTGATGGCCACGCTGAACCGCGTCGCCGCCCGACGGGTCCTCGAGGAGCTCGTCGAGAACGCCCTCGCGCTGTCGCCCGACGGAACCGAGGTCGTGATCCGGGTCGAGCTCGTCGAGGGCAGGCCCGAGGTCCGCGTGATCGACCACGGTCCAGGCATCGATCCGCTCGTCGCGAACCGCATCTTCGAACCCCTCGAGCAGGCCGAGGATCTCCACACCCGAACGCATCAAGGCGTCGGCCTGGGCCTCTCCCTCGCACGGATGAGCGCTCGCGCGATGGAGGGAGACGTCGTGCTGGAGTCGACCGGGCCACAGGGCTCGACGTTCCTCTGGGTCGTGTCGGTCGGTCCGGGCGCGCCCGACTGACGCGCCCTACAGAGATCGCGTCCCCGCTCCCTCCGTGCGCCGCTACTTGAAGCGGCGCATGTGCACGTTCAGCAGGAGGCCGACCGCGACGCAGTTCACGAGCATCGCGGACCCTCCGTAGCTGAGGAAGGGCAGCGGGATGCCGGTGATCGGCATGATGCCGATCGTCATCCCCACGTTCACGAAGATCTGGATCGCGAACATCGACGCGATGCCGGCGGCGACGTAGGTTCCGAACGGGTCCTTCGACAGGAAGGCGGTCCGGATCGCGCGGTACAGCAGCACCACGAACAGCAGCAGCACCGCGATCGAGCCGAGGAAGCCGAACTCCTCCCCGACCACCGTGAAGATGAAGTCGGTGTGCTGCTCCGGGACGTAGTCGAGGTTCGTCTGCGTGCCCGCGAGGAACCCGCGCCCGGTGAGCCCGCCCGAGCCGATCGCGATCAACGATTGGTCGAGGTTGTACCGCGCGTCTTCGGGACTGTTCTCCCGGTCGAGGAACGCGGTGATCCGGTCGGCTTGGTAGTCCTCGATGACGCCGGTCTGGAACGCGAGGAAGATCATGAGCAGCGCCGCCACGCTGAGCGCGGCGAGGTGCTTCACGCGGGTGCCGGCGACGACGAGGATCCCCACGACGATCGCGACGAGCACGATCACGGTGCCGATCTCGCTGTTGATGAACACGAGCCCGATCGACGCGAGCGCCAGGACGCAGACGCGCGCGACGTCGCGGAGCTCCGGCTGCGGCGTACGGAGCTCCGAGAGCATCGCGGCGAGCACGACGAGGAGCCCGAGCTTCGAGAACTCCGCCGGGCTGATCTGCAGGAGGGCGGCCCCCGGGATGTCGATGTAGGCGCCGGTCGCCGACGACATCCCCGGGATCTGCAGGATCGCGAGCAACAGCAACGTGCCCGCGTAGATGAACCCGGCGTAGACCTTGAAGAAGCGGTAGTCGAACGTCGCGATGACGAGGACCAGCACGACGCCGATCGCCGCCGTCACCGCCTGCTTCTTCACCCGGTCGAACGGGTCGAAGCCGTCGGCCTCGAGCGTCTGGTGCGTCGCCGAGTAGACGAGGAACATGCCGACGACGATCAGGAGGGCCGTCACGACGAGCAACACGGGATCGAGGTGCCTGATCGGGCGCCGCTCGTCAGCCCAGACGCGCCCGGCGACGAGATCCATCAGTCCGCGGTCTCCGCCGCGCAGCCGACCTGGTTCGGGTCGAGACCGTAGATGCGCTCGATGATCCGACGCACGATCGGTGCCGCCGTCTGCGATCCGAAGCCGCCCTGCTCCACCATCGCGACGATCACGTGGTCGGGATCGTTCGGCTGTCCGATGATGGAGGCGAACCACGACGTGTCCTGCTTCGAGCCGTTCTCGGCCGTTCCGGTCTTCCCGGCGACCGGGATCTCCGAGAGCGGGAACCCGGCGAACGCGCAGTACGCGGTTCCGCGTGAGGTGACGCCGAGCAGCGCCTCGTGCACGTAGGCGAGCTCGTCCTCGGTGTAGCCGGGCAACCGCTTGTCGCACTTCCCGGCGATCTTCTTCACGACCTCGCCGTCGGCGTCGACGATCTGGTCGGCGAGGTGCGGACGACACAGGTGGCCGCGGTTCGCGATCGCCATGTACGCGCGCGCGAGCTGCAACGGCGTCGACATGAAGTAGTCGGACCCGATCATCGAAAGGATGTTGCCGCCGGGCTGCCACTGGCCCTTGTAGAAGACCTGTGGGTTCTCCGCGGCCCAGTCCGCTGTGGCCATGAAGCCGGCGTCTTCGAGCGGGAGGTCGATCCCCGTCGGTTGCCCGAACCCCCATTCGCGGAACAGCTTCTGCATCAGCTCGCCGTCCTTGGAGAGCTGGTTGTTGAGCCAGTGGAAGTAGAAGTCCGATCCGAACGTGTAGAACCACGTGTCGCACGACTCGACGAGGGCCTGCCCGAACGAGATCGTGCTGTTCGACGGCTTCCAGTTCCCGAACGTCGCGCCCGATGTGTCATTTGGATGCGTGTACTCGGTCGTGCAGGGCGCGTAGCCGCCGATCGTCGTGAAGCCCGCCTTCACGGCGGCCAGGCCGCTCACGACCTTGAACGTCGACCCCGGGTAGAAGCGTCCCTGGGTCGCGCGGTTCAGCTGCGGCGACAGCTCCGCGTTGTTGAGGTACTGCCGCTGCTCCTTCGTCGGGCGGCCGACGTTCCAGCGAGGGTCGAACGACGGCACCGAGACCATCGCCTCCACGCCGCCGTCGTCGGGATCGAGGATCACGACGACGCCCGCCGACGCCTTCAGGTGATAGCCGCTGGAGTCCGTCGACGCCCGCGCCCGTTCCATCCCCGTGCGGAGCTCCTCTTCGGCGATCCGCTGCGTCTCGACCTCGACGGCGAGCTGCACGTCGTAGCCGGGCTCGGGCGGCACGTGGCCCAGCGTGCGGAGCACCTCGCCGTCGGCGTTGACGATGTACTTCTGCTCGCCCTTCGCGCCGCGGAGCCATCGTTCGTACACCTGCTCGAGACCACCGCGGCCGACCTGGTCGTTCAGGCCGTAGTCGCGGAACCGCGCCCCCTCCAGTTCCTCGGCCGTGATCAACGACAGCCCGCCGAGCACGTGCGCCGCCAGCCGCCCTTGGGGGTACTTCCGGACGCTCGTCTCCTCGACGTACACGCCGGGGAAGCGCCGGGTGTGCTCGCGGATGAACGCCTTCACCTCCAGCGGCACGAAATCGGCGACCGGCTTCGGCTGGTACGGCAGGTACTTGTTGCTCTGCAGCGCCGCCGTGATGTCCTCCACCGGCATGTCGAGGAGCTCCGACAGGTCGTAGATGACCTGTTCCTGACGGCCGCTGGCGACGAGCTCGTCCATCACGACGCGGACCTGGTTGCTGAGCTGGTTCGTGACGATCTCGAGGCCGTTCGCATCGAGGATCCGGCCACGCCGCGTGTCGGTCTCGACGAACCGGACGCTGTTCTCCTGCGCCTGCGACGTGAACCGGGTCGTCGCGAGCACCTGCAGGAACCACAGCCGTGTGGACAGCGCCGCGAACATCAGGAGCACCAGGAGCGCGAGGATCCGCAGGCGCGAGTCGATCTTCTCCATCAGAAGCGCACCACTCGCCTGGGGCGCGACCCCTCGAAGACCCGGCGCAGGATCGGGAAGACGAGGGGTGTGAGGATCGCGTTGTAGAGCGCCGAGAGCAACGCGACCCGGACCGCGAAGGCGATCGTGTTGTCGTAGTTGCCGAGCAGGAACGAGACGACGACGTGGAACGTGACGCCGGCGACCGTCCCGAGGCCGACCAGCATGACGGGCAGGAACGGCGACGGCGACACGATGTACTGCCGCAGCATGCCCATCGTGTATCCGAGCAACGTCAGCGTCAGCGCGAGGATGCCCTTGGGCTCGTTCAGCACGAGGTCCTGCGCCAACCCGCTCACGAACCCGATCACCGCGCCCTCGTTCGGACCCTCCAGGAACGCGACCACGATCGTCACGAGATACAGGAACTCGGGCCGGACCCCCAGCAACCGGAGCGAGGCGAAGACGGTCGACTGCAGCAGCAGGGCCGTCACGATCACGGCGGCGATCGCCAGCACACGCCGGGTCACGGCGTCGTGCTCCCGGCGACGTCTCGTCGGGTCGTGGGCTGCAACACGAGCACGGCGTTCAGCGTCGTGAAATCGACGGCGGGACGGATCTCGATCGGAAGCTGCAACGAGTTCGGCTCGGGCGCGACGCGGGAGATCTGGCCGATCAGCAGACCCGAGGGGTAGACGCCGGGTTGGCCGTCGACGACGTACCCGAGCGTGAACACGTTGTCATCCCCGCCGAGCATCTCCGAGAGGTCGGGGTCGACGTCCTCCATCACCAGGTCCTGATCGCCGCGCCCCTTGATCACGCCGACGGCAGGGGTGCCGGCGATCTCGGCCGCCGCCGCGTGATCCGGATCGAGGATCAGCTGCACCTCGGCCGAATCGGCCGTCACGTCGATCACCTTGCCGACGAGCCGCGCCGCCTCGGGCGAGCCTGCGACGACCGGCATGTCGTTCGCGATGCCGTCGCTCGCTCCCTTGTCGATCGTGATCGTCCAGTCGAAGTTCGAGACGCCGTTGCCGATCACGAGCGCCGGAACGCCGCCGCGGATGTCCTGCAGGCCCAACAGGTCACGGAGCTCCTCGTTCTCGCTCGCGTCGCGCTGGGCTCCCACGGCGATCGCTCGCGTCTCGGCCAGCTCCTCCTTGAGCTGGCGGTTCTCCTCGGCGAGCGACGGGAGGTTCGCGACCCCGGAGAAGAAGTTGCCGACGGGGCGCGTCACGCTCGTGACGGCTTCCTGCATCGGCGCGATCGCGGCCTTGGCCACCCGTCCGAGGCCGGCGAGCGGGCCGGTCGTGCCGCCGCGGTAGTCGAGCGTGATGATCGCGAGGGAGACGGAGACGAGGGTGACGACGAGGAGGCGGGTGCTGCGGGGGCGCGGACGGATCGCCACGACGGGCTACCGGCGGCTCGGGCTCACCAGGACCCGCTGCAGGACCTCGAACTCCTCGAGGCACTTGCCCGATCCCAGCACCACCGCCTGCAACGGCGTGTCCGAGATGCGCACGGGCATGCCCGTCTCGTGTCGCAGCCGCT
>DATHTO010000148.1:0-5683 GCA_035463115.1 Actinomycetota bacterium
GGCGAGTGCCCGCAGACCGTGAAGAAGCGAGCGAGCTCGCTGCGGTGTTGGGTCCCGTGGTTGACGACGTGCGTGAGGATCAGCCACCGCGGGATCGTGTCGTTCGGGTCTTCGCTCATGGCGAGCGGCTCGTCGAGCTCGCTCTGGTCGAGCGACGCGACGTCGTCGCGCAGCCGCGTGTCCTCCTCCCGCGTGAACGCGAGCAGCTGGGCGACATCGTCGAGCGCGTAGCCGTGCTCCCAGACGTACGTCTCGCCGACGTCTCGGCCGGCGCAGAACTCGCGCCAGCTCCAGTCGACGTCGACGAGATGCCTGATCGTGTCGAACGCGCTTCCTCGATCGAAGGTCGCGTCCCGGCGGAGATCGTCATCGGCCACGTCGGCCGCGGTCGTGATGACCCGGTCGTTCGCCCATGCGTGGTACCGAACGAGGGCGAGGAGGCTGTCGCGATCCACGAGGTGCATGCTAGCGGCGGTCCGATACAGGAGGTGCCGCGAACGGTGACCGAGACGCAACGGGGCCCCGGCTTCGTCGTCCTTCGCGAGGTCGGTGACGATCGCTGGGAGATGCTGGGCGAGGTTCCGAGACGCCGCGGACTGCCGGCCCGCGCCGCGCGGACGCGGGCGATCATGGACGCGACCGGCGGGAAGGCGAGACCGGGGGAGGTCTACGCCGCCGTGCTGAGGAGCGAGTGGCGCGTGTCCCTCGACTGGGACGACACCGCGGAAGGCTGAGACGCGTCGGCCCGGGTCGTTCGGACCCGGGCCGCCCCCTCGCGTCGGTCAGGCGCTACGGATGCCCGTTGCCGTGACCGTTGCCGCCGGCGTTGCCGTTGCCGTGCCCGGCGCCGTTCCCGCCCCCGTGGGCGGCGCCGAACCCGTTGCCCCCTGGGTTGCCGTTGCCGTGCTCGCCGTCGGCCTTCTCGGCGGCTCGCGCCGCCTTCTCCGCCGCGCGCTCGTCCGCGCGTTGCGCCTTCCACGCCTCGTGCGCCTCGCGCCGCTCGCGGTTCTCGGCGAGCCGTTCGAGCGCGTTCACCAGACCGGGCGCCTGCGGGTTCTGGATGCAGTTCTCGAGGACGTGAGCGATCGCGTTGTCCAGTCCGTGCGGCCTCTCGCCATCGCTCGTTCCCTGGGTGTCGTCTCCGACCCCGGCTGCCGTCTCACACGCGGCGACGCGCTCCTCGTCGACCGGTTCGTCCAGCGCCTCCCCGTCGTCGACGGCGGCATCGTCGTCGACGTCGTCGACGGGTTCGTCGTCGGCCGGATCGTCGTGCTCGCCGTCATCATCCGCCGCGTCGTCGCACGGAGCGGGGTCCTCGGTCGTGTCGCCTGCGTCACCGTCCGTGTCGTCGGCGGCGAGCAGGTCCGCGTCGTCGGTCCCTTCGTCCGTCCCGGCGTCGGTCCCGTCATCGGTCGCGCCGTCGTCGGTCGGCTCGTCCCCCGGATCGGTCGGGCAGACCGGCGCCTCGCTCTCGACCGGTTCGTCGGTGGCTTGTCGCACGGCGCCCACGGCGCCGAGCGCTGCCGACGCCGTCAGCAGGACCACGATGATCGCGAGGACGCCGGACAGCCGAGCGCGTGTCGTCTCCATGGCGGAACTATCGGCTGACGGAGGCATGGTTCTTGAGGACTAGTCCGCGGTTCCGTCCGCCGGACTCAGAGCCGGGAGATCGAGCCGACGTCGGCACGCGGACCCCAACGGGGGGCACGCACGTCGCTCGCTTCGAGCAGCCGTTGGACGCGACCCCGCTGGCCTCGGTACGGCTCGAGCAGCTCGAGCATCCGTGCGTCGTCGGCGCGGGGCTCGCCGGCGAGCGCCCACGCCACGAGGTTCGGCACGTGGAAGTCGCCGACCGAGATCGCGTCGGGATCGCCGAGGGCGATCCGGCGAACCTCCGCCGAGGTCCACGGGCCGATGCCGGGCAGCCGCTCGAGCGCCACGCCGACCTCGTCCGGAGGCCGCTCGACGAGCGCCTCGATCGAACCCGCTCGCCTCGCGACCTCTCTGATCACCGTCGCGCGCCGTGCCTCGATCTCGGCGCGGTGGTACGCGAACGACGGCAGCGTCGCGAGGCGCTCCGGATCGGGAGGCAGCCAGAGCCCGTCTTCACCGGGTGCACGTTCGCTGGTCGCATGCACGAGCGCCCGCCACGCCCGCCGCGCGCGGGCACCGGTGACCTTCTGCTCACAGATGGCCGCGACGAGGGCGGGCAGGACGTCGGCGGTCCTCGTGAGGCGCACGCCCCGATGCACGCGCGCGAGCCGAGCCATCACCGGTTCCCGCGGAACGAACACCGCCGGATCGTCGAGCGCTCCGACCACACCCGCCGCGCGTTCGAGGGCCGCGTCGGCTCCGCGCCCCGTCGCGCCGACGCGCACGCGCGATCCGTCGATCTGGCGCGCCGAGACCGTCGCCGGACCGTCGGTCGTCCGGGTCGCCCACGCCGCCGTCGTGCCGTCGATCCTGAAGGTCGGGTCGCCGGTGCCGCGCCGGACCGGGAACAGCGTGCGGGCGAGGTCGAGCGGTCCCTCGAGATGGATCTCCCGTTCGGCCGGCATGGTCCCTCAGCGTAGCCACGTGCGCGGCGTACGCTCGATGGATGGCGACGGTGTTCGATCTCACCCGCGACGAGCTCGCGGCGACGCTGACGTCGTGGGGCGAGCCGGCGTTCCGCGCGAGGCAGGTCTGGACGCAGCTCTGGACGCGCGGCGCGCGCTACGAGGAGATGTCGGACATCTCGCCGGCGCTCCGCGCACGTCTCGTCGACGAGCTCCCCCTGGGTGTCGAGGTCCTCACCGAGCGGTTGGCCGATCGCGGCGCGACGCGCAAGGCGTTGCTGCGGCTCGGCGGCGAGCACGTCGTCGAGACCGTCCTCATGGGGTACCGCGACCGCGTCACCGTGTGCATCTCCTCCCAGGTCGGCTGCGCGATGGGATGCACCTTCTGCGCGACGGGGCAGATGGGTCTCGAGCACAACCTCACGGCCGGCGAGATCGCCGCCCAGGTGGTGTGGGCGCGTCGCGCGGCGAAGGATCTGCCGTCCTCGACCCCGCAACGCCTCGGCAACGTGGTGTTCATGGGGATGGGGGAGCCGCTCGCGAACCGCCGGGAGACGTTCCGCGCGATCTCGCTGTTGACCGATCCGGCAGCCGGCGGCGTCGGCTCGCGTCACCTCACCGTGTCGACCGTCGGGCTCGTGCCCGGGATCCGCATGCTGGCGACGGAACATCCGCAGGTCGGCCTCGCGGTGAGCTTCCACGCCGCGACCGACGAGCTGCGGGACCAGCTCGTCCCGCCGAACCGCCACACCCCGCTCGCGGAGCTCGTCGACGCGATCGCGGGCTGGCGCGACGCGACGCACCGCCGTCCCTCGATCGAGTGGGCGATGATCGACGGCGTGAACGACACCGAGGACCAGGCGGATGCGCTCGTGCCGATCGCGCGCCGGCTCGGCGCGCACGTGAACCTGATCCCCCTGAACCCGACGCCCGGGTACCCCGTGATCGGGTCGGCGGCCGCGACGATCCGGCGGTTCGTGCAGCGGCTCGAACGAGGCGGCGTTCGCGTGACGGTGCGCGACACGCGTGGCCGTGACATCGACGCGGCGTGCGGTCAGCTCCGCCTCGAGCACGACCGCGCCGCGGAGGCCGTCACTCCGCGGTGACGGTGCCTTCCATGCCCGCGGCGCGGTGTCCCTCGATCGTGCAGATCACGGTGTATGTCCCTTCCTCGAGCATGAAGACCCCGGTCGTCGTCTCTCCCGCGTCGGCGTAGACGTACGCGTCGACGATCGCGAGCTCGTCGTCGGTCAGCGCGAGCCAATCGTGCTCGACCTGACCGACGTTCTGCAGCGTCAACGCGATCGGTCGCCCGGCGGGCACGGTCACGCCCGCAGGGTCGAAGAAGAACTCACTAGCTCGGACCCGCACCGTGTGCGCGTCGTCGGGAACGTCCGACGCGGGCGAGAACACGGGCGACCCCCCGGCCTGTGGTCCTGCGTCGCCGGCGCATGCGATGAGCGATCCCGCGACCAGCGCCGACGCGACGAGTCGTCGAGCAGACATGCCGTCCGACGATACCCGCGGATGGGGACCGGCCGGATCAGTCCTCGGGTTCCGGGGGGTCGAGCTTCCGCTTCTCGACGTAGTCGCGGAGCTCCTTCTCGACGGCGGGGTCGAGGCCCGGGTCCTCGTAGCTCGCGAGGATCGACTTCCAGCGGTCGTTCGACTCCTGTTCGGTCGAGCGGCGCCCCATCACGTCCCAGGTCGCGTAGTCGTTCGTCTGGAAGATCGGCGACATGGAGAGCCACTGCTTGAAGTGCTCGCGCGTGTGCGGCGACGCGAGCCAGAGACCGCCGGGGCCCATCTCGACCATCGCGTCGAACGCGAGCTCCTCCTCGGTGAACGAGATGCCCGTGCGCTGGAGCTCGAATTGGTCGAGGAGCTCGACGTCGAGCGCGAACTTCTCGAGCGACGCCGTGAGCCCGCCCTCGAGCCACCCCGCCGCGTGCAGCACCACGTCGGTGTTCGCGAGGTACGTCGCCCACAGCATCATCGTCGTCTCGGCCGCGGCCTGGGCATCGACCGCGTTCGACGATGCGAGCCCGCCGCCCCCCCGGAACGGCAGTCGGTAGCGCCGAGCGAGCTGCGCGCCGGCGATCGTCGCGAGGACGCCCTCGGGCGTCCCGAACGCCGGCGCGCCGGTCCGCATGTCGGTCACCGTGAAGAACGATCCGTAGAGGCACGGCACGCCGGGGCGGACGAGCTGGGCGAGCGCGACACCGGTCAGGCACTCGGCGACCTGCTGGGCGAGACCGCCCGCGAGCGAGACGGGCGAGGTCGCCCCGGCGAGCAGGAACGGCGTCACGACGACGGCCTGGTTCGTCTCGGCCCACGCGATCAGCGCGTCGGTCATGCGGAAGTCCCAGATCAGCGGGCTGTTCGGGTTCACGATCCCCATCAGGCACGTGCCGTCGAGGTCGCCGAAGACGATCTCGGCCATGCGCAGGCCGTCCTTCGCGCGAGGCCCGCTGGTCCCGTAGGTCGTGTACGGCTTGTCGGACCACCGGTGCGTGGAGAACTCCATGTCCATGTGGCGCCACTCCACCGGGAGGTCCGTCGCCTCCGGCCCGCCGGTCTGGATGCAGTTCAGGACGGAGGTGGCCTGCGTGAGCTTCACGATCGTGTCGTGGTCGGCCATCGTGCCGCTGCGACGGCCCTCGTCGAGGTCGCTCGCGAAGGGCGGACCGCCGACGTTCATCAGCGCCATGTCGCCGTCGGGACCACCGATCGTGAGCGAGCGCTCGGGGTTCCGCGCGCGGAGCGTGAACGACGACGGCGCTTCCGCGACGCGGGCCATCACCCAGTCGGGGTCCCAGCGCACGCGGTCGCCGTCGACCTGCTGACCGGCGTCGGCGAGGAGCTTCTTCGCGTCCTCGTGCAGCACGTCGGTGCCGATCTCGGCGAGGATCCGCATCGCGTGGTCGTGGACCTGCTGTTCCTGCTCGGGCGTCAAGACGTCGAGCGGGCGGTCACGGTCGAACATCGGTCGTCTCCTCGTCGTCGGTGGTCATGAGCGGCGTGAGCAGCTCCTCGAGCGGAGCGATCCCGAGGTCGTACATCTCGAGCGGCTTGCCCATCCACGTCGCGATGTCGCGCGCCTTCGCCTCGCGCTCGCCGTCGGG